>CAVKVO010000080.1:0-10014 GCA_963659575.1 Prevotella sp. CAG:1031 | reverse complement strand
ATCGCTACTAAGTTTGGCATAGCAGTTCTTTTGGGTTGGTTTTTCTTTTGTTTAATCAATCGTTTAGGGGTGGTTTTAAGGTATAATACCTTGCCCCAAGACCTGAACTATTCGGGGTTATAGCCGAAACTGTCAAGCTCTCGTTGTGAGCTTCGCCAGTCCTTGTCCACCTTGACAAACAGTTCCAGGAATATGCTCTTGCCGAAGAATCGTTCCAGAGCCTTGCGGCTTTCGGTGCCAACCTTCTTCAGAGCCACTCCCTGATGGCCTATGATGATGCCCTTTTGGGAGTCGCGCTCCACGTAAATCACGGCGTTGATGTGTATGCTGTGGTCGGTTTCCTTGAAACTCTCCACTCTCACCTCCACCGAATAGGGTATCTCCTTGTCGTAGTAGAGCAGTATCTTTTCGCGCACAATCTCGCTTACGAAGAATCGGGCGGGCTTGTCGGTAAACTGGTCCTTGTCGAAATAGGGCGGACTGTCGGGCAACAGTTCCTTTATGCGCTTCAGCAGTATGTCCGTGCCGAACTTGTTGAGAGCCGAAATGGGCAGAATCTCCGCGTTGGGCAGCAGCGTGTGCCACTTCGATACTATCGTTCCCAAGGTTTTCTGGTTGCTCTGGTCAATCTTGTTTATCAGCAGCAGCACCGGCACGTCCAACTTAGCCACCTTGTCGAGAAAGTCGCGGTTCTTCTCCGGCTGTTCCACCACGTCGGTGACATACAGAAGCACGTCGGCGTCGCGCAGAGCCGACTCCGAAAACGCCAGCATCGACTCCTGCAACTTGTAGTTTGGTTTCAGCACGCCCGGCGTGTCTGAAAACACAATCTGCACGTCGTCGGTGTTGACGATGCCCATTATGCGGTGGCGTGTGGTCTGCGCCTTAAACGTGGCGATACTGATGCGCTCGCCAACGAGTTGGTTCATTAGTGTCGACTTGCCCACATTGGGGTTGCCAACGATGTTCACAAATCCTGCTTTATGCGCCATTTAGTCTTTTATAAGGGCTACAAAGTTACGGTAAAAAAGCGAGATTTAGGCAAAAACGTGCCCGCGAATTGGGAAAAACCTCGCGCACGCGATTAATATATGTATTATATACTCAAGTTTCGGGATTGTATTCCGCGTTGTTGTTTAGACAAAAACAGAGTAAAAACCCCTGTCTGTTTTCTGAGCCTTCGGCTTGTAGGTATGTATAGCTCCGTCTTTGCGAGAGCAAACTCTCGACAGACGGAGCTATACATACCTACAGTGGCTATCGCCACTCAGAAAACCGACAGGCGATAAACCACGCCTTCGGCTAAAAAAACGCTGCGTCCTCTCTGCGCCCTAGCTAAAAAGGCACAAGGCATAGGAGGTACGCCGCCCTCGGCGTACCATTCGTGCTCAAATATTACTCTTTCGCTCTTACGAGCGATGGGATCGCCGAGGCGGCGACCCTCCTATTCCGTACCCTTTAGCCAAGGGCGCAGAGAGGACGCAGCGCCTACTACGCGCTTCCAAATGCACCAAGGGGTCGGCGAAGACGCCAACCCTCCTGCTGAAAATTTCCTACACTTTTGCCTCCGTCTGCACCACCTCGCATACCCAACCGCACCGCTTTGCAACCTCTTGTTGTTCAGTCGTTTTCAAAAGTGGGTCGTTTACGGGTCAAAAGTGGGCCACTTTTGCATCGTAAGTGGCCCACTTTTGATGCGTAAATGGCCGAGTTACGATGCGTAAGTGGCAGGGTTGTGTTTTCTACCTATACAAACGGCGGTGAAGTATGTTTACAATGCCGCTCCAAAGACATATGGGTAATTATCCAGCAACTCTTGCGCCCTGAAAGGTTACCCATCTGTTTTGAATTGTGAAACGCCGTTTCTACTGTTGAACAAAGATTCAGAAAAGTAGGGCAGAGCGTTGACAAAGTGACACGAAAAAGCGCGCAAAACGTTGCATTTTGCTCAAAATAGCGTTTTCTTGGTCTATAAAAATAACGTTTTGATACCGAATTTTACATTTTGTTTCCATAATGCTTGGTTATTCATCCGCTTTGCCTTAACTTTGCAAACGATGTTTCATTCATTTTGCGCTCCGCATGTAGTGGTGGAAAATGCAAATAGTAGATGTCCTGACAGGCATAGCCGCAAGTGTCGGACAGGAAATAACAACTGAAATCAATATGAGAACAAAGGTGTTTTTGGCCTCTCTGCTGGTGGCAGCCTCATGTCAAGTGATGGCGCAAAGTGCCGGCACGGTGGGCGGACGCGTCGTTGACGAAAGTGGGGAACCAGTGATTGGCGCCCAAGTGAAGGTGAAAGGATCAAAGACCGGCACCGTCACCGACATAAACGGCAACTTCACGATGCCCGCAAGTGTGAAGAGTGGCACGGAAATAGAGATAAACTACCTCGGAATGGAGCCGCGGACTGTGAAAGGCGGTCACAAGATGGAGGTGAAGATGAAGTCGCAACACCAGCAGTTGGACGAAGTGATTGTTGTGGCCTACGGTCAGCAGAAGAAATCGTCGTTCACAGGTTCGGCAGGCGTTATCGATGCCAACACCATCGCTACCCGTCCGCTCAACAATGTGGCTGACGCGTTGGAAGGTCAGGTGGCTGGAGTGCAGGTATACAAGTCTTCCGGCGACCCCTCTGCCTCACCTACGTTCCTCATTCGCGGTATCAGCTCCATCAATGCCGACACCGACCCTCTCATAATAGTTGACGGAGCGCCGTTTGCCGGTTCTTGGAACGACATCAACCCCGCCGACGTGGCCTCGATCACGGTGCTGAAGGATGCAGCGAGCAACGCCATGTATGGTGCGCGCGGTGCCAACGGTGTGATAATGGTGACTACAAAGAGTCCGCAGAAGGGCAGAACCGTAATCACTCTCGACGCCAAATGGGGCGGAACAAGCCGTGCGTCGGAAACCTACGACATGATTACCAATCCCGGTCAGTACTACGAGATGCAGTACAAGGCCATCTACAACAAGAAAATCTCCGACGGCCTTTCGGCATACGATGCTCACGTGTTTGCCAACAAGGTGCTTGGCAGCAGCGATGCGTCGTCAGGCGGACTGGGATATATGTGCTACGATGTGCCCGACGGGCAGTATCTCATCGGCGACAATGGCCGATTGAACCCGTATGCCAAGCTCGGCAACAAGGTGAGCTACAATGGTAAGGAATATACCATCATGCCCGACGACTGGTTGAAGGCGGCCTACCGCAACACATTGCGCCAGGAATACAACATAAACGTGAACGGCGGCAACGACGCAGCGCAGCTGTACGCCTCGTTGGGCTACCTCGACGAACCCGGCATAGCCTACGGTTCGGGCATCGAACGCTACACGGCACGACTCAAAGCCACTCTTCAGGCAAACGACTGGTTGAAGATTGGCGGCAACGTAAACTATGCTCACACCATCACCGACATGGCAGGAAGCGGCTCGGCCTACAACATCTTCTATGCTGTAAGTCGTGTGGCTCCCATCTATCCTTTATATATAAGGGATGGAGAAGGCAACATAATGACCGACCAAAACGGCAACATCTATGACTACGGCGACGGTACCAACGCCGGACTTTCACGTCCCGGAGTGGAGAAGCAAACCAACTCGCTGAAGGACGACCAGATTCAGACCAACCAGAGCATTGGCAACTCGTTCCAACTTACGGGTTTTGCCGACATAACGCCTACGTTTGTCAAGGGCTTGAAGATTACTCTCAACGGAACGGTGAGCGACTATGAATACCGCAACACCCAGACCACACAGCCATTCTACGGTTGGAGTGCCGATTCCTATCCCGAGGGCTACGTGAGCAAGTATCACTACCGTTCCTATGCGGTCAACTTCCAGCAGCTTATCAACTATGCCCACAGTTTCGGCAACCACAATATGACCCTGCTTGTGGGACATGAAAACAACAAGTCGGTCAACGAAGACCTTTCGGCCTCGCGCACCGGCATGACATCCTACTTTGGCAACCAGGAACTCAGCGGTGCCATAAAGGACAACTCGGGCACATCGAGCCAGAGCAAGTACAACACCGAGGGCTATTTCTTCCGCGGCATGTACGACTACGACGGCATCTACTTCGGTCAGGTGTCGTTCCGCCGCGACGCTTCGTCACGCTTCGCCCCGTCACACCGCTGGGGTAACTTCTACTCCTTCGGCGGTGCTTGGATAGTGACCAAGGAGAAGTGGATGGAAGAAACCAAGGACTGGCTCAACATGCTGAAGCTGAAAGTGTCCTACGGTCAGCAGGGTAACGACGGTATCGGCGACTACCGCTACATGGACCTCTACAAAATTCGCAACAACAACGGCGAGGTGGCCGTGACCATAGCCAGCAAAGGCAACCCGGACATCACCTGGGAAACCAACACCAACGTGAACGTAGGTGCTGAGTTTGAGTTGTTCGGCAGCAAGCTTGTCGGCAGCATCGAGTATTTCTACCGCAAGACCACCGACATGCTCTGCTACGTTTACTTCCCGAAATCTTACGGTTACGACGGACGGTATGAGAACGTTGGCAACATGGTGAACAAGGGTATTGAGGTGGCTCTCACCTACACTCCCATACGCACCAAGGACATCAACTGGAGCATCAACGTCAACGCCACTCACTATCGCAACAAGATTGTTTCGCTCAACCCGGAGAACAAGAGTGCTGTCTTGGACGGTCACCAGGGTTATGTGTCCTCCTACAGTTTCTATGGCGAGGGACTCCCCATCTACACATGGCGCTTGCCTAAGTATGCGGGCGTGGCCGACGACGGTCAGTCGCAGTGGTATGTAACCGACAGCAAGGGCAAGACCACCACTACCAAGACCTACAGTGAGGCCACATACTATGCTTGTGGCGACCCGACGCCCGACCTCTATGGCGGTTTCGGCACATCGCTCAAGGTCAAAGGCTTCGACTTCACCATGAATTTCTCCTACTCCATAGGCGGAAAGGTGTTCGACTACGGCTATCAGAACCTCATGGGTTGCCCGTCAAGTTCGTCGGTGGGCTACAACTTCCACACGGATTTGCTGAACGCATGGTCAACCGACAACAAGAACTCCAACATACCACGCTTCCAGTTTGGCGACACTTATGCGGCATCTGCCTCAGACCGTTTCCTTACCAACGGCAGTTGGCTCAGTCTGCAGAACATCAGCCTCGGCTATACTCTGCCCCAAGCATTCACGGCACGCCTGGGCTTGACCAAGGTGCGCGTATATGCCACAGCAGACAATGTGTATCTGTGGTCAAAACGCAAGGGTCTTGACCCGCGCACAAGCTCCACAGGTTCGCCAGGCACAGAGAACTATTCATTCACGCGCACCATTTCGGGCGGTGTTACACTTCAGTTCTAAACCAACAAACGAAAGGAAACGAAAATGGACAAACGGATAAAGAAACTGGCAGTATTGCCCTTGATGATATTTGCCGCCTCGTTGATGCAAGGATGTATCGAGGAGGAAACTCCTACGGACTATATCACGGACGGACAGTTGAGCAACTCCGTCTCGGCTTGCAAACGAATGATCAACGGACTGAACGCCTTGATGGTCGACCAGTTCACCTACAACGGCGACCAGGTGGCCTACGACTGGGGCTATCCCTGCCAGATGGTCATCAGAGACATTCTTGGCGGCGACGTTCCCGTGGTTGGTCTCAACAGCGACGGCTCGTCTATGGACTATCTCTATTGGATAGCTGACAACACATATCTTCAGGTTTTCCCGCTCTACACCTATTCTTACTACTATGACTTGATAGCCAACGCCAACAAAGTGGTGGCTAACTATGAGAAAAGCGGTAGTGACTACAAGGAGTATGTGGGCATGGCTCTCACCTATCGTGCCTTGGCCTATCTGGATTTGGCGCGTATGTTTGAGTACAAGACCACTGGTTTCAAGGATCTCGACGCCAAGGCAACGAGGATAATGGGACTCACCGTTCCAATAGTTGACGAGACCACAACGAAAGACGACTCAAAGCTGAATCCCCGTGCACCGTTCTACACCATGTATCGCTTCATCATGAACGACCTCAACAAGGCGGAGACGTATCTGGACGGCTATGACCGTGGCACGTCAAAGGTGCTTCCCGACGTGAGTGTCGTGTATGGCTTGAAGGCACGCCTTTGGCTTGAGATGGCCACTCGCTTCGAGAAGTCGGCAGATGACCTTAACACGCAGATTGCGCACGAGAACGATGACGACGGATACGGCAAACTCAATATCTCTTCGGCTGAGGAGTGCTATGCTAATGCGGCAGAACTCGCGCAGTATGCTATCGGTTCCGATGGCTACTACCCGTTGACACAGGACGACTGGCACAACAGCAAGACTGGTTTCAACACTGCCAACCACGCTTGGATGTGGGCTGCGTCGATGCGCAACAAGGAGATGATAAGCTACCAGTGGTACACCTGGACTTGTTGGATGGCTCCGGAGTCGTCAACATTCTCATGGGGAATGGTGCTCGACTGCTACCGTGGCATCGACAAGGCGCTCTTCGACAAAATCAACCGCAACGACTGGCGCCGAAAGACGTGGGTTGCGCCCATCGATGCAGGTGAGTCTAAGGTGCCGGATGGCTACAGTACGGTTCTGACTGACGAATACTGGGATGTTCTCCCGGCATATACGGGACTGAAGTTCCGCCTTAACAATGGCGAAACGTCCGACTATCAGGTGGGAATGCTGACGGATATTCCGCTGATGCGCGTGGAAGAGATGTACTTCATCCTCGCTGAGGCTACGGCACACGTCAATGGAGTGGCGGCAGGTGCAACGGTTCTGGAGAATTTCATGAACGATTTCCGCTACACGAAGCGCACTTACAAGTGTACTGCGACGGACATGGATGCGTTCACTACCGAACTGATGCAGCAGAAGCGCGTGGAACTGTGGGGTGAGGGATTGATTTACTTCGACAACAAGCGTCTCGCACGTCAGATCAAGCGTTACTATAACAATTCAAACTATCCGTCTACTTACCAGATAAACTCCAAGAAGGATAAAGTAGCTCCGTGGTTGAACTATTATATCTACGATTACGAGCGTGACAACAATCAGGCCGTGGAACTCAATCCCGACCCGTCAAACGCTGTGGTGGCACAGACTGACTATTAATAATAATAAGGTAGGCTCTGCGAAACCATCAACGCAACAAGACAATATATAAAGGTGGCTTTCATTAATCGCCACGGTAACAAAGCAACAATAAAAGGGAGAAAAGCATGAAGAAGTTTTCTTTTCCAGCATACATGACAGGCATATTTGGACTGTGCCTCACTTTCGCACTCTCATCCTGTAGCGACAGCAACGGTTACGGACCGGGCGCGCTCACTCCGGATGGCGTTGTGGGTGCTTACTTCACCAGCGACAACTCCACGGAGTTCATCCTTACGCCGCAAGTGGAGAACATTCAGCTTACCATCTCGCGCAAGGACATATCCCAAGCTGCCGTTGTGCCCATCACAGTGGTAAGCAAGGACACCGCAGCCATACAGATTCCGGAGAGCGTAGCGTTCGCCGCCGGCGACTCAGTCCAGGTGTTGAACATTGGCATCAAGGGACTGAACGAGAAAAAGGAGTACGGTTTCAAACTCGCCATTGGCGAATCAGCCGCCGATCACTACACGCAGCAGAACGGAACCACCATGTTCAAGGGCTCCGTCATCGTGTCGCAGTGGAAGAAACTCAAGGATAAGGTTACTTTCGGCTATTATCTGAACGACAAGAAGACCGACAAGCTCCCTGAAACTGAGTCAGAGTTTTGGCAACTGGACGGCATCAACAGGTTTTATTTCACCGACTTCTTGGGCAGCGGCACTAAGATGACGTTCTCCATAAAGAGCTCTGACTTCAATCCCGACGTAGACTCAACGTGGGTTGGCGAGATAGTTCCGTCGCAGAGCGAGGGCGTTGTCACCTACGACTACACTACATACAAGATGCACTACGTTACTCTTGGCTTTGACAACGCCGGCGACTACGTGTACAACTGGAGCGTTGGTGGTGTCAATGTCACCAGCTTCGGATGGTATGGAGGCTATGACTACAACACTTCCTCGTGGTTTAACTATAACGATACTATCAAGAAAGTGGATCTCTCTGGCTATATCGACTCCGACAAATATACGGGCTATGCCAGGGTATACGGCAACTGGAAGTAGTTATATATAATGTATACGGCCATCGGGAGTAGCTTACAGCCACAGACAATGAACCGCATTTAGGATAACACAAGATAGATTTCAAGAACATATAACCAAACATTAAAAAAACAAGCGTATGAAAAGATTTACTTTAGCGATTGTTGCAGCATTCTTCTGCATGATCGGTCGTGCAGCCATCAGTTCTGTTGACGACCTGGTAGGTATTTATTCTGTTAAGGCCACAGGCTCAGAGTATATCACTAACTATACCTCTGCAACTGACATGTCCACAAAGTCGTATGATGTGGAAATCACAAAGAACGAGGACGGAACCATCCTTATCAACAACCTTCTCAACTTCGGTTCGCAGCTTGTTGGTACTGTTGACCTCACTAATAAGACCATTACCATAGCTCCGGGCATCATCAGCTGGGCTACGTTTGCCTCTTCCAGCACTGCAGACGGCACAGGAAATGTTGTGGCAGACTTCACTGACGAGGGCAAAATCTCTGTTTACGACTTCGGTTGCTGGTACTATGAGAGCAATTATGTTTCAGAAGGTGCTGAAATTGCGCTGACAAAGACCGACATCAAGAAGGAATGGACAGTGGAAGGCACCATCGCCTACAGCGATACTGCAAGCGTGGCTTACCACACTGGTACAACTACTCTCACCAAATACACCGGTTCAGACAACTATGACTATGCTTTGACATGCGACTATGCTTATGCTTCTCCGTCAGAAATCAAGTTCAAAGTGGTCGATGGTAACATTACAATAGCCAATGGTTCTCAAGTTTCAGGCTATGCTGGTGCTTATTTCTACTACATCTACGAAAACAACTACTACGTATGGTTGGATACAACCGAAGGCTATGCAACGTTCACTGGCGACAAGGACGGCGGTGAGATGTATATCTACTGCTATGACTATGATGAAAAGGAGACCCTTCAGCACCAGGGCTATCTGTCATTCCTTTGGGGAACGCTGAACGGCATCAGCACCGCTAAGGTAAACAAGGCCAACGACGACAACGCTCCCGTTTATGACCTCATGGGACGCAAGGTTACTACACTGAAGACTGGTCTCTACATCAAGAACGGCAAGAAGTTTGTGGTGAAGTAATAAGCCGCAATGCCTTAAAACATATAGAATATGTGATATGAACAAGGCGTTCATAATACCTTTATATCTGCTCCTTTTGTCAGCTAACGCGGTCGCACAAGACCACGGGAATACTGCAAAAGGAGCAGATTCTTTTTGTCTCTCCGACAAAGACAACACTCATGGGGAACGGAGACCAGAATGGGAAGCGGAACGGAAGTCGCCCATTCCCGAAGGATGCAAGCCCGAAGTGCCCCACTTCATCCACACCACTTGGGACCAGGGCGCGCCTTACTACGACCAGACTCCCACCGATTCCGCAGGCACGCACTGCCGCACTGGATGCGTGGCCACGTCGCTTGCGCAGATAATGAACTACTATCGCTATCCCAAACGCATGGCCGACGGCACCCGGCTCCATTGGAAACGGATGCGCAACGGCTATTGGGGCGACTACAAGCGGCGCGACGGTGAGGCGGTGGCTCAGCTCATGGCGCGCTGCGGCAAGGCGGTGAAGATGAACTACGGCGTGGGCGTAAGCCTTACTTACCCCAAGGAGACAGCCGATGGCGTGGTGCGCGAGTTCGGTTACATAGTGAAAGACTACGGCTACCGCGACTATCCCCGTGACCCAAACTACGACGAGCGCAAGTGGAAAGAGGTGATATACCGTGAACTCAGTGCCGGACGGCCAGTGCTCTATGGCGGCACGTCATACAAGCACGGGCAGGAACGCTACTATTCCCACTCGTT
>CAVKVO010000079.1:0-10094 GCA_963659575.1 Prevotella sp. CAG:1031 | reverse complement strand
GGTCGCTTATGCCGTGGAAACCAATCTTTATGTTTCCGTCGGCGTCGGGCACAATGCTGTTGGTGAATGTCGTGTAGGCGGCACCTTGCAACTCTGTCGGCTCAAGCAGCACACCTTCGTATTTCGTCGGGTCGCTTCCCGCGCCGTATTTCACCTCAAGCTTCTCGGCATACTTCGACTGGAAGTTTGCAGCCTCAAAGGACACGATGTATTCCTTGCCGGCTTCGAGCTTCAAAGGCGGTGTGAGCAACCAGTCGTCGGCGGTGTTCTTCGAGTTATATCTGCAACGGGCATAGCCACTGCCGTCGCTGTATGTCATCAACTCCCATGTGCAGCCGTCGTTGTTGGCGTCAATGACGGTCATAAGGTCAAACGAGTTTTTCGAAGCAAACGTGTTGGCGTATGGCGGAACTATGCCCGGGCCCATCACAACCTTGTTGGACGTAGCCTCTTTGCTCTTCATCGTGCCGTTCACAGCCACCACGCCGTAGGTGTAAGCCTTGATTTCCGTAGCCTCGATGGTCTCGGTGAACACGGTGTCGGTCACACCTGTTGCCACAGTGACCGAGTCGGGATAGCGCACAACGTCGTATTTCAGGTCGCCAACGTAGCCGCCGTTCTCTCCAGCCTTAGGCGCAGTCCAAGTGACGGTCATCTTCCCGGAGTTGTCGTCAGCGTCAAGCTTCACCTCACCGCAGGCTTCCGGAGTGTCCATACCCACGTATGTGGTCACGCTTGCGGCCTTGCTCTGACCGGCACTGTTCTCTGTGATTATCTGGAAGCGTGTGCTTCCGTTGTCCTTCACGGTAGCCTCAGCCTTCACGGCAGCCCCTGCGGTGGTCTTGCCCTTGGCTATTGTGTCGGTCTTCACCACTATATAATAGTTGAGGTCGCCCGACAGTTCGCCGCCGCCGTATGTCTTTGTCGGTGCGGTGAAGGACACTGTGCCCGTAAGCGAAGCCCCTTCAAACTCCGCGGTGGCGTCGGTCACTGCTGCCGGAGCGGCATCGGCCGGAGTGGGTTCGGGTATTGAGAGCGCGCAGATATACTCGTTGGTGGGGAAATCTGCCACCTTCGTAGCCTTACCCGTAGCGAGGTCCACGGTGTAAAGGGCACTCTCGCCGTCGGCGTTCACCGCAGCCCAGTAGAACGTGTTGGTGCGATAGTCAATCTCTCCGCTCTGCAGTGAGTAGTCGCCCCACTTGTCGGCGATGGTAACTCCCGTTTCGCCCACGAGAGTCTCCTCGGCCGTCGTGGTGTTGATTGTGTAGAGATTGCCGTCGGCAGCCACTCCGTAGAGCTTGTTGTCGCGCGTTATGCCCAGTGCGGCATAGGAGTTTTTGAGCGTACCGATGGTAGTGCGGGTCAAGGTGTTGTAGTCCACGATGCCCAACTCAAGGTTTTCGAGGTTGGAATCCCAGAACTCGCCGTACACGGTGCCGTCGGGAGTCACAGCCGTCTCCCTCGCATACATAGCGTAGTCCTCTATGTCGTCCTCTGCCACCTGTTCCCACGTGTTGATGTCAAAGGCGTAATGGGTCATGAAGATATATCCCCACGACTCCATTTCATATATCATGTGGTATACGCCGTCAACGATTGCGCCGCCGCCAGTGGCCACCATGTTGTCGTTGAGTGCCTTCGCTGTGACGGTGATTGGCGAAGAGGCGTTGAACGAATACACGCCATAGTTGGTTTCATAGGCGCCCCAAGTGGACTGTGACACCACGTTGCCCCACAGTTCGCGCCCCTCGGCGGTCGTCAACCGTGGAGATTTTACCACGCTGCTTGCTGTCTTGCTCACGCTGCTTGCTGTCTTGCCCACGCTACTTGCCGTCTTGGCTACGCTGCTTGCTGCCTTGCCCGCGCTACTTGCAGTCTTTGATGCTTTCAGCCGCTGGTATTCGGCTTTCATCACCTCCAGACTCTTGTTGCTTGAGGCTGTTTGTGCAGCGAACTCCTTTGCCAATCCCCTCAAAGGGAACTTTGGCGACAGTCGTTTCTGCCGCGTCTCGCTCTGCTCCGCCTTCACTTTCACCGTCGCATCCTTGAACGGAGCAGCGGGAGTGCGCAGAGCCACCTGTGCAGACGCGTCGTTTAGAGGCAGAGCCAATAGCAGTGCCAGCGCGCCAGACAGTAGATAATCTGTTTTTGTCATGCTGATAAAATTAAAGAATTGTATGTGTTGAATATCCTGATGTGCGTTGAATATCCTGATGTATGCTTATCGTATATTTCCATTTCCACTTTGTTTGTGCCGTCAGCACTGTGTTTTCGTCAACGTTTTGCCTTGAAGAAGTCGGTCATAAGCCGCGAACACTCCTCTTCAAGCACCCCTTTGGTTACTGTGGCTTTGGGATGCAGAGCATGAGGGGCGAGTATGTTGTAGCCGCGCTTGGGGTCATCGGCACCATACACTATGCGTGGCAACTGCGCCCAACCGATTGCTCCGGCGCACATTGTGCACGGTTCCACGGTGACGTAGAGCGTACACTCTGTCAAGTATTTGCCTCCGAGCATATTCGCTGCCGCAGTTATGGCCTGCATCTCAGCGTGCGCCGTAACGTCGCAGAGCGTTTCGGTAAGGTTGTGCGCACGCGCTATCACCCTGCCGCGGCACACTATCACCGCTCCGATGGGTATCTCTCCTGCGGCAAGTGCAGCCTCAGCTTCGTCCAAAGCCTTGCGCATGAACTGCTCGTCAAGCTTCTGTTGTTCTTCTGTTGTCATGTTCTTATATATAGACAGATATTCGTTATCTCCACAAAGGTTCTTGCTCCCAATTACGAGGAAACCCTAATAAGTGAAGTTTTATTGATGGGTGATTTGTCAAAAGTCGTTTGAAATCGGCAGTGAAAGTGTTGTTAAGCGTAATGGAGTTGAGCCAATATACCACATAGCATAATTGCGGATAAAGAGTTTGCTCACGAAATGAGAAATCCGCAATCCAAGTGTTGGGCATACGCTCCGGCATCACAGGCTTGACGGGAAAGACGCGGTTCGATAGTCTTGAATGATGGGCACAACAATTACGAAGTACGGCAAGACATTCTAACCAACTCCTTAAAAATTTGTGATGATTCAATCCAAAATCTCTTGCTACAGCGTGTTTTGCCGTGGCATCCGAAAAATTAGAATAAAGCTTAGAGAGAGTGCCCATCGAGATAACCTCCAATGTTTTCCACACAGGAGGCAGGTCGGGTTCGCTATACTTGCGGAAATGCTCGGTAATAAAATCATCGTGAGAACGGGACACTTCCTTGCGAATAATAGCCAAGTTTGCTGCAAAGCGTGTTTTATTGGTGGCGTAGTTCTGGTCCATGAACCAAAACGCTCCAAATTCAAGAGCAAAGTGCTTGATTATTTTTGTGCGGACTGAAACTTCAATTGTTTGAATGGCTGTGAACAGTAAAGCCCTAAGCTCTTTGTCAAAAGAATAAAGATCTATAACATCGGCAAAGTTACTGTCTTCTCTGAATTGGTGAGAAAGGTGGTTGGTTTCAAGGTGTCTCCAATAACCAGCGAGACGAAAATAACTGATGGTGTCAAGAACTTCAATAGCCTGTTCAACATTATCGATAAGCAGACCTCTTTCTTTGAGAATGTCAATTTGCTGCTCTGTGGTTATTGCTTGATGCGTGTATCGAACTCCCATAAATAAAAATGTCCCGCTGGGTACGCTGATCTTACGGGAAGCGGGCGGGATTTGTTGGTGCAAAGATAATCTGTTATTTGTAATATGCCAAGAGAAAACAATGTTTTTCTTCGTCAATTCGTAGATTTGACGGGCTTTGCGTTCTGTCTTATATATAATAAGGTGGTTCTATAAGCCTTGTGAGCTATAGAACCACCTTGTTGCGTTTTCGATTACCGTTGCAGAGTTACTGCCATCAGTCCCACAACCACGTCGTTGGCAAGGGTGCGCACCACGAGACGGCGCAACTTCTTGGTCGGGTTGAGAGGCATGTCGAGCAACTGTGCGGCTCCTCCGGGCAGTTCCTTCTGCGCCACCTTGCCCGAAGGCTCGTCGGCAAGTCCAGGTTTCATGGCCATGCGCAGGTCTTCAAACAGTGTGCGGCTGACCTTTCCTGATGCCAATCCCACGCGGTAGGGGCGCGGAGATGCCACACGATAGGCCAGTCCGTCCACGTAATAGTCCTGCTCTATGGGGCACCAGTTGTCGGGATTGGTCAGTGTGAGCGTGTCCGATGTGCCGTCGGTGTACTCCACACGCACCACAGCATTGGCTATACGGCTCTGCATAGGATTGGTACTTCCTGCCATGAGCAGATATGCGTGCGACGCTTTGCCCTTCAGTGTCACCGAGATACTGTCGGGATAGTTGTCCCAAAGACTTGTGTAGGCGATGTTCTGTCCATCTTTTGGCGTAGCGAAAGGCACACCAACGGCGGTGAATACGCCACCCTTAACGGCAGCTCGCAAACCGGAATCGTCTATCTTGGCCGTCTTCTTGGGCGAACACCAGTCGCCAATGCCTTGCTCGGGCAAGCTCAAAGTGGTGTAGGGCGAGCGCGGAGAAAGATACTTATTGGTAAAGATGTCGGTGACGTTAGAGTTGAAAGCCTTTGCCATATCCACAGTGCGGCACTCCTTTGCCACTACATTGTCAAACGCTGTTCCCTCGGCAACTGCCGGTTCGGGCGTTGCAACGGGTGCATCGGGCTGAGGTTTTACTGTGTTGAGCACGATGGTTTGCACCGAGTCTGACGAACATTCCGTGTCGACGAAGCGTCCCAAACCGAGGTTCTGGCGCATGACGATGCGCAGCGGACGCTTGAAATTCTGATGCACCACGTATGTCTCCTTGCCGCCTTCACGCTTGAAAGTATAGGAGAGATAAGGCGTTTTCACCGAAGCCGAATCCCATGACGAGGGGAATCCCGGACGGATGATGCATCGGCCATACAGAGCGTCGGGCGTTATGCCGAACAGTCCCTGCACGAAAGTGCGCGAGGCAATGCCCGTAACGTCGGCAAAGTCACGGTAGGCTTCACCGATTGCCTTGTCGAAATAAGATATCTGTCCGAAGTTGCCGGGACTGCCGCCAAGATACATGAAGTCCATCACCGTGCCTTTCAGCAACTCGTAGGCGGCGTCGTTGCGCCCGGCTTCGTAGTAGGCCAGTGCGGTGTGGAGCACCTCAGCCATCGCCACATTATTAATACTCCACTCGTAGGGCATCCAGTCGGTAGTGGCCACGGTAGTGTACTCCTTGCCGTCGGCAGTGAATGGTATGTGCGGAATGCGACTGTCCACATAGCGTGTGGCCTGATAAGCCTGTTCCGGTGTGCATGCGTCGCAGTCAATCGGTGTGTATATGCTCCACAGAGCGGCACTCTCGTGCTTGCGCTTCAGTCCCATGAAGTCCTGAAACTCTGCCCAGTAGCCATCCTTGAGCCACAACCGCGAGTTCATTGCCGCGAGAATCTTCTCGGCCTCGGCGCGATATGGCTTCGGGTCTTCACCAATCAGTTCCGCAATGCGCGCCGCAAGCAGGTTGGCGCGGTAGTTGTAGGCCGAACTGTGAGCCACCGCTCCACTGTTGTATTGCAGCGCGTCGCTCGCCCAGATGCAGCAGTAAGCGTCGTACAGACCGTCGTTGTCGGGGTCCCAGTTGAGCTTTTCCCAAGCCAAATGCGACTTCAGCACTGGCCACATCTTGCGCATATAGGCCGTGTCGGCATCGAACTGGAAGTGCCAAAGCAACTCGTCGATGTACGCGAGGTTCATGTCGTAGTGGTGAAACTGGTGGTTCTTCTCCGGATTGCGACAGATGTAACCGTCGCTATACATGGGCGTGCCCCATTCGTAAACGCCGCGCGAGAGGTTGGCAGTGGTGTCCGGAGTAGGGTGAGGGATAGTGTTGGGCACACCCGTCACCTGACTCTTTGCATAGGCGTTGAGGTGAGTGCGCTGTCTGTCCGGCCAACCGAGGAAGTCGCCCATGTAGGCTCCGCGCCATCCGGGCAACTGCATGCGCCATCCTATAGCACCGTGGTTCCACACCTTGCCGTCCCATGCGCCGTCGGCAGCCATCACCATGTTGCCGCCAATGGTGTTGATGAAAGCGTCGGGAGTGTCAAACTCCACCTGCGAAGCCATCGCCTTGCGCTCAGCTTCCTGACGGTTGAACGTCTGCATGAGACTCTTTTGCGGAGCGGTGGCGAGAGCGTTGTTCTCAAGCGATATGCATACTGGTTGACTTTTCAGTTGCACATTCACCGTAGCAAGCTTGTTCAGCGTGGGCGAAGCCTCAAAGCCGCCTTTCTTTTCCATGCGTCCCATCTCTCCGAAACGGTGGAAACGCATGATGGTGGTTTCGCAGATGCGCCCCTCAAGTGACACTGCGGAAGAAAAACCTTCGGCGGAAAAGAGCCACAAGGCTCCTTCCACATCGGTGCGGGCGATGACGCTCACGTGCAGTTTTCCGTCTCCCCAACGAGGGTCAGACAGCGTGTAGTCGCGCCGTCCGGCATGATACCGCGCCTCGCAATAGGCCGTCGAGTCGAGGGCGAGGGTAGAGCCGCCAGCGGTAAGTCGGAAACTGATGTTGCGGCAGTCACCTTTTTTATATGACGCAAACACGGGGCGGTCGCTCGTTTCGATGCGATATTCAGTAGGTCCGCCATACAGAGCGCGCGTGTAACGGTTGTTGCCGTTCACGCAAACGATGTCCCGTCCGTCGGGTTTGTAGTGCAGTTCGCGTCCAGAGTCAGCCTGTACCTGTGCGGCAAACGCCAGAGCCAACAGTGTAAGAAAGGTTGTTTTCATAAGTGGTAGTGATTAGTTTTTGGTTTTAGTAAGTTTCGACCACAAAATTAAGAATATAATTCAACTTTCGCAAGTTATTAGCCACGGTTGTGTTGGATTATCTTCCCTTGCCGATGCACCATCCGAATATGGTGAGCAAGAGCCAAATGAATACAAAAAATGAAAACATAGTATTCCTCCTATTCTTTATGATTGCTTGTTGCTGATGTTATGGACGCTAAAGGTTGGTGCTATAAATTACCATTCTAAAACAGCTATCGCCCCGACAAAGATACACATTTTCCTGTTTGCACGCCCACGATTTACGCTTCTTTGTTCTTCCCAACGAGTCCGCGGAGCGTGAAGTATAGCCACTCCTGCAGGCGAAACAGTAGCCAGCAGGGCATTGGACGGTAGCCGAAATGATGGGAAAGAGTGTGGTCGAGCAACCGTCGGTCAATGCCTCGCCACACGCGGTGTATCTCGCGCAAACCACGGATGCGGTCGCGGCGCGGCAGTTCTCTGGAGTGGCAGTGGTGGAAAAAACAAGTGTCGATGAGCACTCTCCACCGCACATTCTCATAGCGGCGCAACACGTCGAATCCAGCTCCGATGCGCAACAGTTCGCTCCTCATGCTCTCGTTGGCCCGTATGTGGTCGTAGCGGCGTGCGGTGGTGCGGTGAGTGATGGAGTTTGCGTGCTGTCGGTAGTAGTAGATGCCGTCGCAAAGCCTAACTTCGTGCGAGGCGAGATAGTGCAGACGTGTGGTGTTGTCGTCGCTGTAGGCTCGGCAACTGTCGTCGTAGGGATGGCGGTCGAAGATACTTTTGCGGGTTATGTATATGCCGTGGATGTCCCACTGCAAACTCAGGTCAAACGCCTCACGTCCCGACAGCACTGTGAACGGCTGCATGGAGTAGGGGACAGTGGGTTTGCCGTCATCCTCATGCCACATCGTCACGCTGAAGAGCACGCAGTCGGTTTGGGGAAACGAGTTGAATACATCAACGGCCTGTTGCAGAGCGTCGGGCGAAAACCAGTCGTCGCTGTCGAGAAACGTCACGTATTTGCCCTTCGCCACCTTGAGCCCCTGGTTGCGGGCGTATGCCTGACCGTGGTTGGTGTCGAGGGTTATCACTTCTATGCGACTGTCGCGCGCAGCATAGTCGCGGAGAATCTCCGGCGAAGAGTCAGTGGAGCAGTCGTCGATGCATACGACCTGTATGTTGCGCAACGTCTGTTGCAGCAACGAGTCGAGGCATTTGGGCAGAAACGGAGCCGCATCGTGTACGGCCACGAGCACTGTAACGTCAGTCATGGCGATGGAATTTTTGTTTTATTGAGTCCCAAAGAGACGTTTTCCTATACATTAATATATATAAGGACACACCGGCGCTGACCAGTATGGCCGCAGAGCATCCGGCGACAGACGCTATCGTAGGCATGCGGAGCACGGCAAACGCATAGACGGCGATGCCGAGCGGATACTGTATGGCCATGTAGCGCACAACGGAGGGCGACATGCGGTAGCCATAGCGCACATGGGCATAGACCACCACGATGATCAGGTCGAACAAGTAGGCTGCCGACAGAGCCGCACCTGTGCCCCAAAGTCCGAACCAGCGGTAACCGCCGATGACCAGTGCTACCATTACCACGTCGAACAGTGACTCCAGGAGGAAGAAAGCGCGCGAGTCGCCCTTGGCCAGTGTGATGTATGACACGGGCAGACTGACCGCCTTGAAATACATGGAGAACGTTGCCGCCTGAGCCATGGCTATTGCCGGGGCAAAACTGCCGCTGAACAGCAGAGGAACAAACACGGGCAGCAGCACCATGAGCAGCGCGAGCAAAGGCGAAACGAGCAGCAGCGACACCTCCATCTGGCGGTTGGCCATGAGGTTTACGGCACTCATGTCGTGGTTTACGGCCGACAGACGGGGAAAATAGTCGGTCTCCATGGCCGAAAACACCATTCCGGCGTAGGTTATGGTGAGCACATAGCCGGCGTTGTACAGTCCCACGGCATCGAGATGTCCCCAATCGTTGAGAAACCACCGTATGGCCATTTCGGCTCCACTGCCCATGATGCCGGCCATGACAAACGCAACGCCGAGGCGCACCATGTCCATGCCTTCGCCCAACAGACCCTTGGAGCCGCGCAGACGCAGAGGATAGAGCCGCAGTGAGCAGCGCGCGGTGAGCGCAAGTGTGGCCACGGCCACGAGCAACAGCACGGGCACGATGCCGCTCATGCCGTAAGCCCAATAGAGGGGCACCGACACCACGAGCGCAGCCACCACAGTGCCTATCTGCACCATGGCCAGATTGCCGAGTTGGCGCGAAGCCTTGAGTATGGCTGTTTCGCCTCCCGTCAGTGCCGTCATGGCCACTACGGGCGAAAGCAGAGCGAAGTCGAGAGTGTGGTCGTCAATGGAAAACACCCGACTGAGCAGCGGTGAGGCAAGCAGAAAGAGCAACATTCCGGCCAAGGCGGTCAGCAGAATCCAGCCGCGCACTATCTTCACGGTGCGCTCCATGTCGGCGGAGTCTTCGCTTCCGAAGGCTTCAGACAAGTGGCGCACGGCACTGAACGACAGTCCGAGGTTGGTGGCTTGGGAAAAGAAGTTCATCGCCGTGGTGTAGATGGACACCAGTCCCATGCCGGCAGGGCCGAGGAGTACTGCCACGAACTTGTTGCGCACAAGGTTGAGCAGTATGCCAAGTCCCTGAACGCCTCCGAACAGACCCGTATATTTCAGTATATGACCGTAACCGTTGTTCTCCATGTTCCGTTTTTGTAGGCCGTGTGGCGTGCCCCAAGTCCTGCTTACGAGGTCGCTGGCCGTAAAAGGTGCGACCTATGAGGATGCACGCTGGCCTAATAATACATTAATTATATAAAGTAACGCAAAAAGCGGACGGTTAGTGTTTGAGTGAAGGGAAAAGAGCGCGTTTCGTTCGTCAGTTGGTAATGCTTTAGCAATACTCAAAAGATAAATTACCCAAGTTAACCATGTGTTTTTAGGTGTTTAACTTTCAGATTAAACAAGATTGGCTGGAAGTTCGATATACACACGGTATCCATACTATCTATGGCCTCGAAGAGGCCGAATTTCAGTAACCCCATGTGAAGTGAAACGGAACATGGGGATATGCGTATGTCGCTAATATCGGCTTCGAAGATGCCGTACAACTGTGACGTGGCCAGTGTGCCGTCTGTTCGGCATCTTCGAAGCCGATAAGTTTATCCACGATGTCAACATCCCCATGTTCCACTAACGTTCCACATGGGGTTACTGAGGTTCGGCCTCTTCGAGGC
>CAVKVO010000078.1:0-10302 GCA_963659575.1 Prevotella sp. CAG:1031 | reverse complement strand
CACACCCTCAAAAATATATGCATAGGATTTGCCCGAAAAATGCATAGGATTTGGGTCAAAAATGCATAGGATTTGGGGCAAATCCTATGCATTTTTCGGGCAAATCCTATGCATATTTGAAACGGGTGACAGTCAATGAGTTGCAGAGTCAAATATTTTGCCTAAAAAGGGATGCTCTTCAAAATGATGTAAGATTATTTCAGAACGCAAGATGGCGATTAAAACGAAGAATAATGGGTGCAAGGGCAGGAGGGTTGGCGTCCTCGCCGACTCCTTTGCGCAGTTGTACGGCATCTTCGAAGCCGAAATTTACACATTATTATATATAGGCCCCTCCTACTGATATCCCATGACTTCTTGCATCTTTCATTAAGCCCCGAAATCTGCCGTTTTCTCTGTATATAGCCTCTTTTTACACTTAAATCACGATATTGTCGCCTCTTTTATCGGCAAATGCAATGGATATTCGTTGTTTATACTTATTTTTGCACCTCATTAATAATCTTATTAACATTATTAAAAATAAAAATGAGAAGAAGACTACACCTTATTTATGTAGTGCTGTTGACTCTGCTGCCACTGGCCGCTCACGCCGATACGTGGTCGTTTGAGTGGAACAAGGGCCACACAGAGACTGGAGCGCAAGGCTTCTACAATTTCGGAACATCGTTTGTAGACCAAGACGTGTACACCACTGAGCTTAACGGCATCTCGTGGAGCATCGCTTCAGAGGGTACAAAGAAGTATGCCTATGTGGCCAAGGGCGGACAGACGATAGGTTCGGCAAGCGAACCGTCGACCCACACGTCGCTTTGGACAACGTCGTTCACTGGCAAGATTACCGCAGTGCGCGTGCAGTGCCGCACGTCAAAGGCTGAAAACAAGGCCGACCTTACAGTTAAGGTAAACGGTACGGGCTACACCTACGGCGAATCGGCTGCAGCAGCGATGACCGAAACGCTGACCGAATATGCCTTCACCACTACCGACGGAGGTCAGGAGGGCAAACTGGAGATTTGCATTGACCCCACATCGGAGCAGAAGGGCGTGCTATATATTAAAAAGGTGGAGGTGGACTACGAACCGACGGTGTCGACCATAGCAGCACCCACGTTTACACCAGCCGGAGGCACTTATGATGCTCCGCAGGCGGTGACCATGACCGCTGACGGACTGGCCGATGGAGCATATACCATATATTATACCACCGACGGATCGAACCCGCGCTTGGCTGACGGCACACGCAAGGCTTATGAGGCTCCGGTTGCGGTGGACGCAAGCATGCTGCTGCGCGCCACAACTGTCGTGGGCGAGGAACAGAGTGCAGTGGCTGAGGCTTCGTATGTGATACGCAAGGACGCCAATCTGAGTTTCTACAAAGACAGTATCAGCCTCGTGAGCGGTGACGACGGCTATGCCGACTTGCTCAATCCCAACAAACTGTCGCCCATAACCTACAAGTCGTCTGACTGGAGCGTGTGCTCGGTTGACGAGTATGGCAGTCTCGCCTCGTCGTATGTGACGGAGACAAAGACCGTTACCATCACGGCAACGTTCGCCGGAAACAGCGAGTTCAAGCCCGACACGGCCTCGATGAAGGTGACTGTGGTGGCCAAGCAGCCGCTGAAGACACCCGAGGTTTCGCCTCTTGGCGGTACGTTTGACGCACCGGTTGAGGTGACTGTGACCACCGACGATGACAACGCCGTAGCCGTGTGGTACTCGACCACGGCAAAGAGCGCCGATGAGTTTCGCGAGAGCGACAATACCGAGAGCACCGTGGTGAAGGGCAAGACGGCCACATTCACCATCGACAAGACCTGCACGCTGTATGTGATGACTCGCGGATACAACACCGAGAGCGACGTGGTGACAGCTGACTTCACAATCAACGAACCGCTGAAGGCCAGCTTCACTACCGACAAGGCCACAGTGGCATACTACGACCAGGAGTTCAACTCGTCTGAAGAGATGGCCGACTGGACCGTAGGTACGGGATGGACGCTGAAGAACAAGAACTTTGGTTCTGTGAAGAGCGACGACGTGTATTCTCTGTACATATCTTACGACGACGGTAAGGGAACATCGCAGCTCGCGAGTCCTGAAATCACCGTACGCGACAACAGCAGCGTTGAGTTCTACGCATACTTCGAGGCCAACTTCCTTGTGTACGGCAAGTGGACGTTCAGTGTGGTTGACGCGGAGAGCGGCAACAAGACTACGCTGTTCAACGTGTTCGACTGGGCACAGAGCGTGGCCTACAACACTCCCAACTGGAACAAATTCTCGTTTGACCTCGCTGCCTATACAGGCAAGAAGGTGCAGTTTGTGTTTGACTATCCCTTCGGTGGCGAAGACTTGGCGATAGACGGATTCCGCCTTGTGCAGCAGGACGAGTCGGCCAACGAGAGCATCAACATCTTCGAGGGCGAGAGCATACAGTTTAAGAGCACCTCTACGGGTTCGCCCGAGAGTGTGGAGTGGACCTTCGAGGGTGGCGACATCACATCGTCAACCGACGAGCAGCCCACTGTGAAGTATGACAAGGCCGGAACCTATGGAGTGACCATCACTGTGAAGCGCGGTGACGAGACCGACAAACTGGAGCGCGTAGGCTTCGTGAAGGTTGCGCAGAAGGCTCCCACAGCTGTCATCGGACTGCCCGAAGAGGGCTATGAGTCGCCTTTCGTGGGAGTGTTCATTCCCACAAACGTGCCTGTGACATTCCGCGACCTGTCGACGGGCAACCCGACGGAGTGGAAGTGGACTTTCCAGAACACCGACATCACGTCGAGCACCGACCAGAACCCCACCGTTACCTATGTGGACAAGGGTCGTTTCAGCGTGGGTCTCACCGCCAGCAACGCCGCCGGACAGTCTAACGACATTCTGCAATATGCCATACAGGCCGGAGGAGCACAAAACGTATGGAACATATCCATGGACGAAAACTCCGACTTGGCACAGGTGACGCTGGGATGGTATGGCAACTATGCCGGTACAAACTGGCTCGGCATCGACCGCTTCGCTGAGAAGTACAAGGCTCCGTTGGCCAAGGCCACGATAGACAGTGTGTGCGTCTACTTCGCATCGGTGACCACCGCGTCGCCCGACTCTGTGATAAAGCTCACCGTAAACGCTGTTGGCGACAACGGACAGCCGGGTGCAGTGCTGGCAACGGCCAGTGTGAAGGTTTCCGACCTCGCATACTCCGACGATGACTATCTCGCCACGGTGTTCCACCTCGACCAGAGTGTCACAATAGAAAAAGGTCAGGAGTTCTTCGTGGCTGTAGGACCGTTCCCGAACAACAGTCTTGACGTGTCGCCCTACACGAGTGACGACATCGCTATATTCTGCCACCGTCGCGACCTTGGCGGCAAGAACACCGCATGGCACTATCTTGAGGATCAGGACGACTATGGTGCAGGGCTCGGCACATGGCAGTGGGTGGAAAACACCGATGACCCGTTGTCGATGGCAATATCTCCCGTAGTGACCTACGATGCGATAGTGACCGCAGTATCCGCTCCTTCCGCAGCGGCAAACCGCACCGCAGCAGCTGGCATATACACTCTCGGTGGACAGCGAGTGTCTGCTCCTACTAAGGGACACGTATATATCGTGAAGCAAGCCGACGGCAGTTGCAAGAAGGTGATGTGGAAGTAAATGAATCGCAGAGAACATACGGTGGTAGTTTATAGCGCCACCACATAACCAAAAGCCGCAGGGGAACAATCTCCTGCGGCTTTTCTGATAGTATGAATCTCCAACTTTCTTTCTGCAACGTTTTTCCCTCGTTTTGCGTTATTTAGGTTTCACTCCAACGACGTTTACAAATTAAATTCGTAATTTTGTTGCGTTTCAGTGACGATTTAACTGTCACACAAGGCAAAAAGTAAAAGAATGGAAACATCAATCAAACAGATAGGCGAAAGGCTCAAGGGACTGCGCGAAGTGCTCGACATTCCGGCTGAAGAGGTGGCTGAACTGTGCGGAATATCGCTCGACCACTACCTGAAGATGGAGTCGGGCGAGGCCGATCCGTCGGTATACCGTCTGTCGAAGATAGCCAAACGCTACGGCATCGCACTCGATGTGCTGATGTTCGGCGAAGAACCGCGCATGAGTGCATACTTCCTTACGCGCAAAGGTCAGGGACTTGGCGTGGAGCGACGCAAGGAATATAAGTATCAGAGCTTGGCCAGCGGATTCCGCGGCCGCAAGGTTGACCCCTACATGACGCAGGTGGACCCGCTGCCGGATGGCGAAAGCTATCACAAAAACTCGCACGACGGACAGGAGTTTGAATATATCGTTGAGGGCGAAATGGAACTGACCGTCGGCGAAAAGGTGATGGTGTTGCATCCCGGGGACAGCATCTATTTCGACGCTTCGCAGCCCCACTGCATGAAAGCTCTCGGCGGAAAGCCCGTCAAGTTTCTCGCTGTAGTCATTTGACAAAGATAAAACAACAATGATAGAAAGATTTCTCACGCAGACCTCGTTTTCGTCGCAGGACGATTACCGACAGAATCTGCACTTCATAATACCCGAAAACTTCAATTTCGCCTACGACGTGATGGACGTTTGGGCGGAGCAGCAGCCCGACAAACTGGCGTTGCTGTGGTCGGACGAGGACGGAGAGTGCCGCCGGTTTACCTTCGGCGACCTGAAAAAGGACACTGACCGCACTGCCGCCTACTTCCAACAGTTGGGCATAGGGCGCGGCGACAAGGTGATGCTCATACTGAAACGCCGCTACGAGTTTTGGCTCTCCATGCTCGCTTTGCACAAACTGGGCGCTGTGGCCATACCGGCTACGCACATGCTCACCAAGCACGATATCGTGTATCGCAACACCCGCGCGAGTGTGAAAGCCATTGTGTGCGTTGGCGAGGACTATGTGCTCAAACAGATTGAGGACGCCATGCCCGACAGTCCCTCGGTTGAGGTGGTTGTAAGTGTAGGTCCGAGCGTTCCGCAGGGTTTCCACGACTGGCACAAGGAGTGGGACAACGCTCCGGAGTTTAAGCGTCCCGAGTTTGTCAACAGCAACAGTGACACGATGCTGATGTACTTCACCAGTGGCACAAGCGGTGAACCGAAGATGGTGGCTCACGACTTCCTTTATGCCTTGGGACACCTCACAACGGGAGTGTTTTGGCACAATCTCGACGAGAGCAGCATACACCTCACCGTGGCCGACACGGGTTGGGGCAAGGCCGTTTGGGGCAAACTGTACGGACAGTGGTTTGCCGGAGCGGTGGTGTTTGTGTATAACCATGAAAAGTTCACCGCCGACAAGATACTTCGACAGATTGAAAAATACCGCATAACATCGTTTTGCGCACCGCCTACGGTATACCGCTTTATGATACACGAGGACTTCTCGAAGTACGACCTGTCGTCTCTGCGCTACTGCACCACGGCTGGCGAGGCTTTGAATCCCGCTGTGTTCGACAAGTTCCGCGAGTTGACGGGCATAACGCTTATGGAAGGTTTCGGTCAGACCGAGACTACCATGACGCTGGGCACTATGCCGTGGAACAAACCGAAGCCGGGAAGCATGGGACTGCCCAATCCGCAGTATGACATTGACCTCGTGAAGGCTGACGGAACGCCGTGCGAAGACGGTGAGAAGGGTGAGATAGTGGTGCGCACTGGGGCGATGAAGCCTCTCGGACTGTTCAAGGAATACTACCGCGACGAGGAACTGACGCGCCAGGCTTGGCACGACGGAATGTATCACACTGGCGATGTGGCATGGCGAGACGAGGACGGCTACTACTGGTTTGTGGGACGCATAGACGACGTGATAAAGAGTAGTGGCTACCGCATAGGTCCGTTTGAGGTGGAGAGTGCTCTTATGACCCATCCCGCAGTGGTGGAATGTGCCATCACGGGTGTGCCCGACGACATACGAGGCATGGTGGTAAAGGCTACGGTGGTGCTGGGCAAGGCATGGAAAGACAAGGCCGGCGACGCACTGATTAAGGAGTTGCAGGAGCATGTGAAGCACGAAACCGCGCCATACAAGTATCCGCGCATCATTGAGTTTGTGGACGAACTGCCTAAAACCATAAGCGGCAAGATTCGGCGCGTAGAGATTCGCGAAAAGGACAACGGCAAATAGATATTTTACCAGCCAACAGAATGAGAATAATAATAAAGGTGGGCAGCAATGTGCTGACGCGCAACGACGGAAAACTCGACGTGACGATGATGTCGGCCATAGTGGATCAGCTCGCTTGGCTCCATGCTTCGGGCCACGAGGTGGTACTCGTTTCGAGTGGTGCCTTGGCTTGCGGACGCGGCGAACTTAGGGTTGACCACAAACTCGACAGTGTTGAGCAGCGACAACTGTTCTCCGCTCTCGGACAGGTGAAGCTCATCAACCGCTACTACGACCTGTTTCGCGACTACGGAATACACGTGGGGCAGGTGCTTACCATGAAGGAGAGCTTCGCCACGCGCCGTGAATACCTCAACCAGAGGGCTTGCATGGAGGTGATGTTGGCCAACGGTGTGGTGCCGATAGTGAATGAAAACGACACCATAAGCGTCACTGAGCTGATGTTTACCGACAACGACGAACTGTCGGGACTTATCGCGTCGATGATGAACGCTGACGAACTGATCATCCTGAGCAACATCGACGGAATATATGACGGTTCTCCATCGTCGGCAACGTCGAAAGTCATAGCCACTGTTGCGCCAGACACTAGTCTCGACGGGTGCATCCGTCAGGAGAAAAGTGGTTTCGGACGCGGCGGAATGGTCACCAAATGTGGCATAGCACGTCGTGTGGCTGCCGAGGGAATAAGGGTAATCATTGCCAACGGACGGCGAAAGAACATAATAAAGGACTTGGTGGAGAAGCCGGAGAGTGTGGTTCACACCGAGTTTACGCCAAGTCCCGATGCGGCACCGGCCATGAAGAAGTGGATAGCCAACAGTGCGAGCTTCTCCAAAGGGCGTATCTGTGTCAACGCGAAGGCTGCCGAAACGCTGCGTGGCGACCGTGCCGTGAGTCTGCTCATGGTGGGTGTCACGTCGGTTGAGGGTGACTTCGAAGAGGGTGACATCGTGACCGTGGTTGACGACAAGGGCACTCCGCTCGGCATGGGGCGCAGCGGCTACAGTTGCGACGAGGCTTCAGCATTGATAGGTAAGCACGACGTGAAACCTATCATACACTACGACTACCTCTATATATATTAATAAGGTATAGGAAATCACACGTTTTTTGAATCCTATACGTATAAATAAGGTGAAGAAAATGGGCAATACAGACATATTCAAGCGTGCAAAAGCCGCGAGCAACGGACTTGCACTGATCAGCGACGATAAGCGCAACGAGGTGTTGCAGGCCGTGGCGCAGGCGATAACCGCCAATACGGAGCGACTGCTAAAGGCAAATGCTCTCGATTTGGAGCGCATGGACAAGGCCAATCCGCTCTACGACCGGTTGCAACTCACTGAGAAACGGCTCGAAGGCATTGCTTCCGACATGATGAACGTGAGCCGTTTGCCGTCGCCGTTGGGACATATCACCAAGGAAAGGACACTGCCCAACGGTTTGAAACTGCGTCGCGTCAGTGTGCCGTTCGGCGTTATCGGCATGATATACGAAGCAAGGCCGAACGTGACGTTTGACGTTTTCTCCCTTTGTTTCAAGAGTGGCAACGCCTGTGTGCTCAAAGGTGGTGCCGATGCCGACTGTTCCAACCGCGAGAGTGTGGCTCTCATACGTGAGGTGCTGGCTTCTTGCGGTGTAAATCCGTCGGCAGTGGAACTGCTTCCTGCCACACATGAGGCCACCGGGGATATGCTTAACGCCGTGGGCTACATAGACCTATGCATACCGAGAGGTGGACGCAAGCTCATCGACTTTGTGCGTGACAATGCCCGAGTGCCCGTGGTGGAGACCGGAGCAGGTGTGGTTCACGCTTATTTCGACAAGAGTGGCGACGTGGAAATGGGCGCACGCATCATAAACAACGCCAAGACGCGGCGCGTAAGTGTGTGCAACGCTCTCGACTGTCTCATCATTCACCGCGACCGTTTGGCCGATCTGCCGACTCTTTTGGCTCCGTTGGCCGACCAGCACGTGACCGTTTATGCCGACGCAGAGGCCATGAACCATCTTCAGAACTATCCCTATGCCACGCTCGTTAGCGGCGATGCTGAGGAGGAAGTGTACGGAACGGAGTTTATGGACTATAAACTTGCGGTGAAAACTGTGGCTTCTCTCGATGAGGCTTTGGCGCATATAGCCAACTACGGTTCGGGACATAGCGAGTGCATCATCACGGCTGACGAACCTGCGGCAAGGCGTTTCCAGGCGGAAGTGGATGCCGCTTGCGTGTATTGGAACGCTCCCACGAGTTTCACCGACGGCGCTCAGTTCGGTCTTGGAGCCGAGATAGGCATCAGTACGCAGAAACTTGGACCTCGCGGACCTATGGGTCTTGAGGAAACAACCACCTACAAATGGCTGATAGACGGATGCGGACAAGTGAGGGAATGAAGCACTTTGAGTGAAGAGTGAAGAACGAAGAGTGAAGAATCAAATACACTCTGAGTGCGGAACACGGGCTTTCTGAGTTAAGAATCAAGCACAAAGAGTGAAGAATTAAGCGTACAAAGAGTAATGAATAAGAGCGGTTTTATGCGCCGAATGGCGTTTTGACCGACATAAAACATAAAGGAAAAGAGATATGGCAATGGAGAAAACATTGGTTTTGCTGAAGCCTTGCACACTGCAACGCGCCTTGGCAGGAGAGATAATCAGTTTGTTTGAGAAGAAGGGACTGGTGATTTGCGGCATGAAAATGATGCAGCTCACCGACAGTTTGCTTGATGAACACTACGCTCACTTGAGCGGAAAACCGTTCTTTCAGCAGATAAAAGACTCGATGATGGCGGCTCCTGTGGTGGCTCTGTGTCTCTCCGGAGTGGACGCAGTGGCCACTGTGCGCACAATGGCTGGTGCAACCAACGGTCGCAACGCGGCTCCCGGCACCATCCGCGCCACATATTGCATGAGTTTTCAGGAGAACATCGTGCACGCATCTGACTCTCCCGAGAGTGCCGCAGTGGAGCTTAAACGCTTCTTCCGCGACGAGGAAATCTTTGAATGGCGCCCGGAAACATTCAACAGTCTGTATGCTCTTGACGAGGTATAGTGACGGTTCTGTAAATTATCACCGCAAGATTGTATTCAAGTTTGGCGGTTTACGTTTAGGAAAACCAATCTATACAACCACCCTATAACAACAGAAAGGAGACTGGAAATGGAGGGTTTTATAAGGGAAGTGAGGCTCGACGATGCGCCAGCCATAGCACATATATATAATAGGTATGTGCTTGAAACCACCGTTTCGTTTGAGTTTGAGGCTCTGAGTGTGGAGGAAATGCGCCAGCGCATAGCGGAAATCTCCGCAGACCATCCCTATTTCGTGTATGAATGTGACGGACAGGTGTGCGGCTACTGCTGCGCCCACCTGTGGCGAGAGCGCAAGGGATACCGTCACACTATGGAAACTACGCTGTATGTGGCGGACGAATACCACCACAAAGGCATCGGCGCGCAACTCCTCACCCGTTTGGTTGAGGCGTGCCGAGCCAAGGGTTATCGCGCATTGATAGCCTGCATCACGGGTGAAAACGAGGCAAGCATAGCCTTTCACTCACGGTTTGGGTTCAAGCAAGTGTCGCTGTTCCGTCAGGTAGGCCGCAAGTTTGACAGATGGCTCGACGTGGTTGATATGGAATTGTTGCTGCAAGAGTAACGTCCAATCCACCGTTTCAACCGGGAAACCACGCTTTCCTACAGTATTATATCGCCCGAAAATAATCGTATATTGCCCCAAAATCAGTAGGGAACACCTCTGGTTTTGGGGCAAAATTGTGCAAACGTGCACCAATAGAACTTGTTCTCAGTACTTCCGAATGCGGCCTGTCGTATGCGGAGTGTGTCCTTTATCGTGCAGATTGCAGTCAGTCTTGTGCGGATTACAGTCAGTTTTGGCACAAAAAAATAACGGAACTTCACAGCCCCGTTATATTTTACCATAAAAATTACTAACCAAAACTATTACTAACTAAAACTGTTTTTATTGTTTCTTGTATTATGGCCAACGGGTAAGATGGCCTTCTTTCACCTGTTTTACGATTGCAAAGATAATACAAGCGAGTGGAAAGAAAACTTGTTTTCAATTTCCCGAGCGCCGTTTATCTTCTGCAAAGATACGCATAAATGTGGGATTAATACTGTTATATCGTCCGTTTTACCGT
>CAVKVO010000077.1:0-10322 GCA_963659575.1 Prevotella sp. CAG:1031 | reverse complement strand
GGTATGCCCACGGGCACGACCGCGACGCGGCCTACGACAACGTGGTGCTGCACATTGCGGGAGAGATAGACCGCGATGTGGTGGACGCACAGGGGCGCACGGTGGCGCAGATGCAGCTCAGTGTGCCGCAACACGTGGCTGACAACTATCGCGAACTGCTCGCCACGGACTCCTATCCGCCTTGCTACCGCATTGTGCCCCATCTGTCGTCGCTCATGGTTCACTCCTGGATGTCGGCTCTGCAGGCCGAACGGCTGGAGCAGAAGACTGAGGCCATCGGACAGAGGGCTGCGCTGAGGAGCGGCTCGTGGGAAGACGCCTACTTCATCACGCTGGCGCGCAACTTCGGTTTCGGCGTAAACGGCGACGCGTTTGAGCATTGGGCGAAAAATATTCCGCTGAATTTCGTGGGCCGACACGCCGACAACCTGTTTCAGATAGAGGCCATATTTATGGGTCAGGCTGGTCTTCTCTCCGAAGAGGCCATACCCCAGCGCCACCGCGATGAGGCGTTGAAGGACGGATATTTCGCACGATTGGCAGCGGAATACAAGTATCTCGCCCACAAGTTCAGCCTCACTCCGATGGACTACAAGCTGTGGCGGTTTTTGCGCTTGCGCCCCCAGAACTTCCCGCACATACGCATTTCGCAGTTGGCGCAGATGTACTACGCCGGCAAGACGGGACTGGGAGCGCTGCTGGAGTGCGCCACGGTGGACCAGTTGCGCGAGCTGATGCGCACGCAGGTGACTACTTATTGGGAAACGCACTACTCTTTCGGCTCCGAAAGCACCAAGAGCGCCAAGCGCATGTCGGCGCAGTCGGTGGACTTGTTGGTGATAAACACTGCCATTCCGATGCTCTTCGCCTACGGCCGCCACACATCCGACGAGCGTCTGTGCGACCGCGCGTTTGAGTTTCTCGACAGTCTGAAGGCCGAAAACAACAACATCATACGCATGTGGCGGCAGTGCGGACTCGAAGTGAGCACCGCCGGCGACAGTCAGGCGCTCGTGCAGCTGAAGAAAGAATACTGCGACCGCAAGGACTGTCTGCGCTGCCGCATTGGCTATGAGTATCTCAAAAGCCGAAGGGACGACAGTCAGCAGCAATAACGCCGCAGCTGTTTCGCCGACCGCAACAATCGTTTTACCCAAAAGAATATGAAGGAAGAGAAATATATCTTTGAAGCCCGGATGATGGTGCGCGACTATGAGTGCGACATTGAGGGCATTGTGAACAACGCCAACTATCTGCACTACACTGAGCACACGCGCCACTTGTTCCTCAAGCACTGCGGACTGAGTTTCGCAGAGATGCACAGCCGCGGTGTGGATGCCGTGGTGGCGAGGATGAACCTGCAATATAAGGCGCCGCTAAGGTGCGACGACGAGTTCATATCGCGCCTCGGACTGAAGAAAGAAGGCGTGCGCTACATATTCCAGCACGACATCTACCGCGCCTCGGACAACAAACTTTGTCTGAAATGCACCGCCGAACTGGTGTGTCTCATCAACGGACGACCCGGTCACAGCGACGACTACGACCGTGCTTTTGCCCCATATCTGCAACAAACTCTATGACCGCAACAGAACAGGAAACGCTCTACGCAATGGCGTTGACGCGCATGAGCAACTTCAACTTCGCCACAGCCTTGGCCGTATTCCGCGAGTTTGGCAGTGCCACAGCGGTATATGACCACCGCGACAGCATGGGCGACGCCGTGGAAGGCTGCTCGCCGCGCTTTCTGGAGTCCATGCGCCACTGGGACGAACCGCTGCGCCGCGCTGAGGTGGAGATGGAGTTTTGCCAGAAGCACGGCATACAGGCTCTCACCATCAGTGACGCTGCTTATCCCCAACGCCTCAAGGACTGCGCCGATGCGCCCATAGTGCTATATTATAAAGGTACGGCTGCGCTCAACCAGGCCAAGATTGTCAGCATCGTGGGCACTCGTCGCTGCACGGCATACGGCCAGGACATTATCCGCAAGTTCATCGCCGACCTGCGCCAGTGGTGCCCGCAGGTGCTCGTGGTTAGCGGTTTGGCCTACGGAGTGGACATCCACGCTCACCGCGACGCGCTCGAATGTGGCTACGAAACCGTCGGTGTGCTTGCCCACGGGCTCGACCAACTCTATCCTCCACGCCACCGCGACACGGCCAAGGCAATGATTTCGCAGGGCGGACTGCTCACGGAGTTTATGTCGATGACCAATGCCGACAAGGCCAACTTTGTGCGCCGCAACCGCATAGTGGCAGGCATGGCCGACGCAACGGTGCTCGTGGAGTCGGCAAGCAAAGGCGGCGGACTCATCACCACGAGCATTGCTCACAGCTACAGCCGCGACGTGTTTGCCTTTCCCGGTCCGGTGAACGCGCCCTACTCCGCCGGATGCAACAATCTGATACGCGACAACGGTGCGGCGCTCATCACCTCAGCCGAAGATTTCGTAAAGGCTATGGGTTGGGACGACGACATACAGCTGCAAAAGGCTAAGGCCGGCGGCATAGAGAGGTCGCTCTTTCCGCAACTCGACGAGGACGAACAGGCCATCGTTTCGCTGCTCGGCAAGACCAACGACTTGCAGATAGACATCATCAGAGTGAAGACCGCACTGCCCATACACCGCGTCACGGCGCTGCTCTTTCAGCTCGAAATGAAGGGAGTGATAAGGCCAATGGCCGGAGGAATGTATCATCTGATATCGTAAACCGAGGCGTTGAGCTTTCCACAAACACATACAACAACACGACAAACATGAAGATAGGCAACATAGAACTGGGCGAAAGGCCCGTTTTTCTCGCTCCGATGGAGGACGTGACCGACATAGGTTTCCGCTTGCTCTGCAAACGTTTCGGGGCATCGATGGTATACACTGAGTTCGTCAGTGCCGAAGCCTTGGTGCGCTCGGTGAAGTCCACCGTGGGCAAACTGACCATCAGCGACGACGAACGCCCCGTGGGCATACAGATTTACGGCCGCGACGTGGACTCAATGGTGGAGGCTGCGAAGATTGTGGAGCAGGCTAAGCCCGACCTGATAGACCTCAACTTCGGCTGTCCGGTGAAGAAAGTGGCTGGCAAAGGGGCAGGCGCGGGTATGCTGCAAAACATTCCGCTGCTGCTGGAGATAACCCGCGAAGTGGTAAAGGCGGTAAATCTGCCCGTAACAGTAAAAACGCGCTTGGGCTGGAACAGTGACAACCTCATCATAACCGACCTTGCCGAGCAGCTTCAGGACTGCGGCATCAGTGCGCTAACCATCCACGGCCGCACCCGTGCACAGATGTATACGGGTCAGGCCGACTGGACTCTGATTGGCGAAGTGAAGCGCAATCCGCGCATAACCATACCCATCATCGGCAACGGCGACATCACTTCGGCCGAAGAAGCTGCCGCAGCGTTCGACCGATACGGTGTGGATGCAGTGATGGTAGGCCGCGCCACGTTTGGCCGCCCGTGGATATTTAAGGAGATAAGGGATTTGCTGGATGGTCGTTCTTGCGCAGCCGGCACCAACTCTGCGAATCAATCTGAAGCTCGTATTGCAGGCTCTAACAATGGAGAACCGAGTTTATCCGACACAGAACCGTGCCGTCCGCTCACTCTAAGCGAAAAGATTGACGTGCTGGAAGAGCAGCTTCGCATAAACGTGGAGCGCATCGACGAATACCGAGGCATACTCCACACGCGCCGCCACTTGGCTTCCAGTCCGGTGTTCAAGGGCATTCCCGACTTCCGCCAGACGCGCATAGCCATGCTCAGAGCCAACACCGTTGACGAACTCACAGGCATAATAGAGCACACAAGGCAGCTGCTCGTAGGAGGTACGGCGCCCTCGCCGTACCATTCGTGCTAAGCAACAGCATATATTTCTCTCGTTGCTGAGAGCACTTCTTTCGCTCTGTCGAACGATTGATACGGCGAGGGCGCCGTACCTCCTACTGCTACGCCTTGATACAGTAGCAAGAAAGGGTGACGAATGCGCCACCCTTTCTTGCTTCTTTCGTATAAAACGATTCAATCAACTCGTCGTTTTCAATCGTCAAGTGCGCCAAGCGTATTTGCCAGCCATACCTCCATGCGACCAGAACCGCGATGGTTCCAAGCATAATAAGGTATGAGCGTGAGCTTCACGTCAGCCACCTGCACACGCCCGGAGGCATCCTGCGAGAGGCATTGCCCCGAGGTGGATATCGTCTTTATGCCACCCATGAGCTTGGGACTGTCGCTTACGGTGAGCACAGGCTGCTTTGGCAACACGAAGTGGAACACATCGAAGTTGTTGTCGGGCCATTCGGCGCAATAAACTATCGGACCTCGCTCCACTGCCACACGTCCACGGTCGTCCTTTACCTTATTATTAGCCACCACAGTGCGCGGCGTCATGTCGAAGTGCAGCTGCACCTCGTCGCCCTTACTCCACGTGCGGTCGATGGCGAGATAGCCGTTTTGCAGTTCGCCCGACACCTTCTTACCATTGACAGTCACGGTGTAGGCGGTCGTCTGGCCGTCGCTGAACGAGTATAGATCGCTCGGCACCACCTGGCCGCGCACCCATCCCGGTATGCGAACGAGCATACGGAAGTTGCGGTTCTTGGCTCGCACCACCTTCAGTGTGACGTCGCCTTCCCACGGATAGCGCGTTGTGGTCTGCAGGGTAACGTCCTTTCCACCCACGCTTACGGTAGACGTGTTGCCCATAAAGAGGTTTACGTAGAGGTCATTGTCGCGCACGGCGTACACATAGCCCGGCACTGAGGGAATGAAACGGCACAGATTACTGGGGCAGCAGGCGCATCCGAACCACGGCTGACGCTCCATTGACCCACCACTGTTGAACTTATACTTGCCGTCGCAGGCCAAGGGATTGGGGTAGAAGAAGCGTCCGCCGTCGACACTCATGCCACTTATCACACCATTATATAGTGTCCGCTCCAGGCAATCGATGTATTTGGCATCGCCGTGAAGCAGGAACATGCGGTGGTTGAGATACACCATCGATATGGCTGCGCAGGTTTCGTTGTAGGCAGTGAGGTTCGGCAGTTCGTAGTTGTCGCCGAAAGCCTCGCCGGAGTGGCGCGCCCCTACTCCACCGGTGATGTAATACTTGCGCGAAACGATGTTGTTCCATATCGCATCAATAGCCTTTATATATGCCGAGTCGCCCGTCAGCGCTGCCACGTCGGCCATTCCGGCGTACATATAGCCAGCGCGCACGGCGTGACCCACAGCTTCGGTCTGCTCAACCACAGGCTTGTGGCTCTGCGAATACTGCTGACGAATCTTCGTTTTGCCACGGTAGTCGAGCAGAAACTTAGCCTCATCGAGATATTTGCGGTCGCCTGTGAGCACGTAGAGCCGCGCCAGAGCCATCTCAGCAATCTGATGGCCGGGCACAACGCACGCCTGACCGTTGGCAGCACCCACTTCGCGCACCACACAGTCGGCGTAGCGGCGGGCTATGTCGAGAAACTTGCGCGAACCAGTGGCCTGATAATGGGCGCAAGCGGCGTCAACCATGTGACCGAGATTATACAGTTCGTGGCTGAGGTCTTCCTCCTTTTCCCACCGTTTCGTGCCCGACCAAGGATGCGGTTTGGCGGGATTGATGGTGCGTGCGGTGTAGAGATAGCCGTCAGACTCCTGTGCTGCGCCCACTATGTTGAGCACTGAGTCGATGTAGGCTTCGAGTTTCTTGTCGGGAAAGGTCTGGAGAACGTAGCTCGCGCCCTCGATTGTCTTGTACACATCGGTGTCATCGAAGGGATAACCCATGAACTTCGACACGTCATATTCGGGTGACGGATGAGCCGCGCGCACAAAGTTTTCGTAGCGTCCCTCGCTCTGACATTTGCTGAAAGCCAAGGGTATGGTCACTTCGCGTGCAGCTTTTATGCGTTGTCCCCAGAAAGTTTCGGGCGCAATCTTTACTGACGTGAACGGCACTTGGGTAATCGGATAGCCCGCAGAGGGCGTGGTTTTCTTGGCGGCAGCGGCAGTCACGGTCATAGCTGCAAGGAAAACCGGCAACAGTGCTTTTATTTTCATGATGAAATAAGATTATTCTTTTCCGGCATCCGCCTTTGTGTGATGCCGGAAAAGATATGGATTTAGAACTTATCTTTGGTTTGTATCTCGTCTTTCCACGCGTGGTCTTTGGGGAAAGGCTGGCCTCCCCAAGCCTTCACCTGTGTCCAAGGCTCAGCCGGAGCGGTCCAGAAGGCGTCGGAAGCAGGCAGTCCGAGAGGCATGAAGGCCAGTGAAGCCATGTAGAGACTACCGTTGTTGGTATACCAGTCGGCTGTTGAGGGCTGGCTTCCGCAGAAACCGATGGTGAGATATCCGCCCTTGTTGAAGTTGTTTTGGGCGTCAAACATACGGTGCATCACCGCTGTGAGTGCGCTGCGCACCTGACCCTGGCTCAGATCCTTGGGCAACTGTCCGTACCAAGCCATGAGAGCGAGAGGCTGCATGGCCGCAAGGCGATAGGGAGTGGAACGTCCGATGACGGGGAAAGTGCCTTCGGGCGATATGAAACGTTCGAGAACGATGGCGTATTTCTGTGCGCGGCGCAACGCTCTCTTGTAGTATTGGCCGTAGTCGAGACGCGTGTTAGCCTTTGCGTCCACCATGTTTTGCAGTGTTTCGAGATACATTGCGTGGAACACATAGCTGCTGTAGTAGTCGAAAGCGAACGTCGGACCGTCGGAATACCAACCGTCGCCAACATACCACTCCTCCATCTTGCGTGCGGCACTGTTCACTCTATATACATCGTAGGGCGCACCGGTCTTGGCGAGGAAACTCTCTATGGTAGACGAGAAGAGCAGCCAGTTGGTGTAAGGAGGGTCTATGCGGCGCAAACGGGTGAACTCTTCGATGTAGCGTTGCTTGGTTGTGTCGTCCAAAGGTTTCCACAAAGCGTCGTAACCGCGGATGAAACTCTCGGCGAGATAGGCTGCGTCAACAAGCGTCTGACCTTCCTTGCGCCACAGAAGATAGTCGGGCGACTTGGGGTCTACGGCATTCTTGTAGCTCTGCAACGCCCACTGGCGCAACTGGGCGCGCTGTTTGCCCTCGGCAGTGCCGTCGTCGGGCAGCGAAATCCACGGAGCCAGTCCGGCCATGAGTCTTCCAAAGCACTCCATGTAGGCCACACGGCGGTCGCGTCCGTCCCAAGAAGGACTCAATTCCAGTTGCATGTTCTTCTGCAACTCACCCTTGCTCATGTTCGAGAGCACCGGTTCGGCCATCTTGTAGGCCAGCGAGCACCAGTATTCACGGTCGGTTTGTACGGCAGTCTTCTTCTTTGCCTGCACGAAACTCTGCGGCACGGCCAGCAGAAACGCAACGGCAATGACAGCAATCTTTTTGATTTTCATTTTATAAGTCATTAGGTTAAACAATAGTTTTAAGTCATTCTTTCTGCGGCACCGTCCTGTTTGCCGCAGTCACAGTAACGGCAAATTTACGCATATTCGCAGTATAAAACAAACAAATGAGGTGGATAAGTGACTTTTGCGACTTCGTCAATCACGTTTCAATAGCGTTCAATCGCTGCAAAACGGGCAAAAGAGCAGGCAGAAGAAGCCCGACACCATTGAAAAAGGGGATTGCGCAGCAGTGGCACAACCCCCTTTATGGAAAAGAGTATGTAACTTTTAGATTTTAAAAGTTCCTTTTCAGTAGGCGAAGCGTCCTCGCTTTGCCCGTGAATATATAACCTTCAGGTCTTAAAAGTCCATGTGATATACTATAGATGTATACCTCTCAGACTTTAGAAGTCCATGTGGTCGAGTGAGTCGTTGAAGTCCTTCGGCTCGTGATTGCCGTTGTTCTCGCCGTCATGGTTCTGGAACGGACGACGCTCACCGTGCTCCGGACGGGGACGACGCTCGCCTCTTTCGGGACGAGGACGACGCTCACCACGGTCGGGACGCTCCCTGCGGGGCGGTCTCTCAACGTATCCCTCGGGCTTCGGAACAAGCACACGGCGTGAAAGCTTGTACTTGCCAGTCTTCGGGTCAATCTCCATGAGCTTCACCTTTATCTTGTCGCCTTCCTTGATACCTGCCTCTTCAACAGTCTCCAGACGCTTCCAGTCAATCTCGCTGATGTGCAGCAGACCGTCCTTGCCGGGAAGAATCTCAACGAAGCAACCGTAAGGCATGATGGAACGAACGGTTCCCTCGTAAACCTCACCCACTTCGGGTATTGCCACGATGGCCTTGATCTTGCCGAGAGCAGCGTCGATGCTGTCCTTGTTGGGCGCACTCACCTGCACTTTGCCCACACCGTCAACCTCGTCGATGGTGATGGTAGCACCGGTGTCTTCCTGCATCTGCTGGATGATCTTACCGCCCGGGCCTATCACAGCACCGATAAACTCCTTAGGTATCTCTATCTGCACGATGCGCGGCACCTGAGGCTTCATGTCCTCGCGCGGTGCGCTGATGGTGTCAGTGAGCTTGCCGAGGATGTACTCGCGGCCAGCCTTAGCCTGCATGAGAGCCTTTTCAAGTATCTCGAAGCTCAGTCCGTCGCACTTGATATCCATCTGTGTGGCTGTAAGACCGTCCTTTGTACCAGTGGTCTTGAAGTCCATGTCGCCAAGGTGGTCCTCGTCGCCGAGAATATCGCTAAGCACTGCATACTTGTCCTCGCCCGGGTTCTTTATCAGACCCATTGCGATACCGCTCACGGGCTTCTTCATGGGCACACCAGCGTCCATCAGAGCGAGTGTACCGGCGCATACGGTGGCCATTGACGACGAACCGTTGCTCTCAAGAATCTGCGAAACGAGACGTACTGTGTAAGGGAAATCCTCTGGAATCTGTCCTTTCAGGGCGCGCCATGCCAAGTGGCCGTGACCAATCTCGCGACGACCTACGCCACGCTGTGCCTTTGCCTCACCAGTACAGAACGGTGGGAAGTTGTAGTGCAGCAGGAAGCGCATGTAGCTCTTGTTGAGCACATCGTCAACCATCTTCTCGTCGAGCTTGGTGCCGAGTGTACAAGTGGTGAGCGACTGTGTTTCGCCACGTGTGAAGATAGAACTTCCGTGGGGCATGGGCAGCGGACTAACCTCGCACCAGATGGGACGAATCTCGTCGGTCTTGCGGCCGTCGAGACGTATGCCCTCGTCGAGGATGCAACGGCGCATAGCGTCACGCATCACGTCGTGGTAGTAGCGTTCCATCAGGGCAGCCTTCTCTTCCAACTCATCCTCTGTCAAATCAGCGTGAGCTGCGTTGTAAGCCTCCTTGAAGTCTTCGAGTATCTTGTCGAAAGCATCCTGGCGAGCCTGCTTGTCGAGTGCCTGCTTGGTCACGTCGTAAGCCTTGGGATAAAGCTCGTCGTTCATCTGCTTGCGCAGGTCTTCGTCGTTAACCTCGTGGTTATATTCGCGCTTCACATCCTTGCCAAGCTCCTTTGAGAGTTCGGTCTGCATTTCGCACATGGGCTTGATGGCGGCCATGGCAGCCTTCAGCGCACCGATCATGTCCTGCTCCGACACCTCTTTCATCTCACCTTCCACCATCATGATGTTTTCGGCAGAAGCACCTACCATGATGTCCATGTCGGCGTCAGCCATCTGGTCCATAGTCGGGTTGATGACATATTCACCGTTTATGCGGGCTACACGCACCTCACTGATGGGGCACTCAAAGGGTATATCCGAGCAAGCCAGTGCTGTGGAAGCCGCAAATCCTGCAAGGGCATCGGGCTGGTCCACACCGTCGGCGGAGAGAAGCATGACATTGACAAATACTTCAGCGTGGAAGTTTGAGGGGAACAGCGGGCGCAACACGCGGTCAACAAGACGCGACGTGAGAATTTCGTTGTCGCTCGCTTTGCCTTCGCGCTTGGTGAATCCGCCGGGGAAACGTCCTGCGGCGGCATACTGTTCTCTGTAATCTACCTGCAAAGGCATGAAATCTGTTCCGGGAACTGCATCTTTTGCGGCACAAACGGTGGCCAGAAGCACGGTGTTGCCCATACGGAGCACACAAGAGCCGTCGCACTGTTTTGCCACTTTCCCGGTCTCGATGCTGATGGTTCTGCCATCGGGCAGCGAGATGGTCTTCGTAATTACGTTCATCTAAATTAAAAACTTATTGTGTCTTGTAACATCTAAAATTCGGGCAAATATACTTAAAACCCACGTAACAAACGAAATAACATTTGCATTTATATGCGTTATTCTCTTTTTTTATGATTTTGAAACGTGGTGTTTGTCGCCATTCAGCAATCTCTGCTACTTCTTCTTTGGCTTTCTCCGTGCCCAGCCCTCTTCAGAGAAGTCGGGCTCCTCAC
>CAVKVO010000076.1:0-10328 GCA_963659575.1 Prevotella sp. CAG:1031 | reverse complement strand
AACTGCCAGCGCGATGTGTTGATAGCCTTTTTCAACGAGTTCCGCCGCATCTTCGACAAGATGAATATCGACGTGAGCGAGGTTACGCGCGCTGCGGCCACCAAATGGAACTTCATTCCTGCCAAACCGGGACTTGTGGGAGGCCACTGCATTGCCGTTGACCCTTACTATATGATAGCCAAAGCCAAGGAGTCGGGCATCACACCGTCACTGTTGGCCACTGCCCGCGAGGTAAATGAGGACATGTCGCGCTGGCTTGCCGACAAGATAAAGGTACACACGGAACGCCGCGGCATGGACTTCGCCAAAACCCGTGTGCTCATCCTGGGCTTCTCGTTCAAACCCAACAGCGACGACATTCGCAACACCAAGGTGGCAGACCTCTATCACCATTTGGATGGCATGGGCTATCCCGTGACCGTCTACGACCCGTTGGTGGATGTCAGAAAGGTAGAGCGCGAATACAACATCCGCGTCAGCGCCACTTCCGATGCGCTCGACTCACGCTACGACGTGGTGGTTATAGGCACTCGCCACAATGTTTTCAGCAAGCTCAACTACAGCGAACTGACCACCGACAAGGGCGTTGTTTGCGACATCAATGGCATACATACCTGCAAATAGAACTTTCCTTAAAAGAACAAATAGCATTTCCGTTAAAAGAATAAACGACATTTCCGTTAACGAATAAACATATATGGACAAATTAAGAATCTTAATTGTTGACGACATTCCCACTAATGTCAAGCTGATTTCAGCCATTATCAAGAAACAGAACACGGAATATGAAACCGCCGAAAGCGGTCAGGAGGCGTTGGACAAAGTGGAGTCGTTCAAGCCGCAGATTGTGCTCCTCGACCTGATGATGCCCGACGTGAGTGGTTGGGACATCATCAAGGCCATCCGCGAGAAGTACACCAAGGAGCAGATGGCCATCATCGTCACCTCGGCCATCACCGACCATGACAACATCACCGAGTGTTACGACATGGGAGTGAACGACTATGTGGCCAAACCCATCGTGCCCGACCGTTTGCTCAACACGATACAGATACACGCAATGAAGTTGGCATGAAGCGTTTTTCCCAATTATACCGGATGTGGTTGTGTAGCCTGTTGCTCTCACTGGCCACCGTCGCAATAGCCTCAGAGGGGATATTGCGCCATGTTCCGGCTGCCACGTCCTACTTTCAGCACGCGAAATATCTGTGCGCCGACTTTGCCGTCAGCATTCTGAAAGGCAATGCCGCCGCAAAAAGTGCGTGCTGGAATCACAAGTGCAAGCACCTTTCCGCCGATTTTTGGGCTGAAGCATCCACTCCGAAGAAAGTGAGAACGCCCGTCAAAGCCAGCGTTCGCCAAAACAGAAGTGTGTTCACACGATACCAGATGACCATCGTTGTCATCCTTGCGTCCACCCTGTTTCTTCTCGCCGGACTGGTTTTGTCGCTCTATCACATCCGCCGGCTCCGCCATCTCAAGGACATTCTCATCAAACAGAGAGCGGAACTCACCAAGGCGAAGGACGCTGCCGAAAAGGCCAACCGCTTGAAATCATCGTTCATAGCCAACATGAGTCACGAGATTCGTACTCCGCTCAACGCCATCGTGGGCTTTTCTGAGCTGCAGGCCATGGACGGCTACTCGAAGGAAGAGAAGGAACAGTTCAGCGAAATCATCAAGGAAAACTCCAATCTCTTGCTCGGTCTCATCAACGACATCCTCGACATCTCGCGAGTGGAGTCGGGCTATGTGGCAATAGAGTGGAAACCGTGCGAACTGGTAAGACTCTGCCGCAACAGTCTTATGTCGGTCAAACAGGCCAAGCATCTGAAGAACGTGGAGTTTCAGGAGGATTTCCCCGTTAGCGAACTGTATGTCAAGACAGACCCAATGCGCCTGAAACAGGTGATCATCAATCTGCTGACCAATGCGAGCAAGTTCACCAAGGAGGGTTTTATCCGTCTGAGCTTTTCTGTAGACGAGGAAACGCACACCATCAAGTTCTCCGTTACCGACTCTGGCATCGGTATTGCCAAGGGCAAGGAGCAATATATCTTCGAGCGTTTCGTCAAACTCAATCCGTTTATCCAAGGCACCGGTTTGGGTCTCGCCCTTTGCAAAGTAATCGTAAAGGGCATGAATGGCCAAATCTGGGCCGACGCTACATATTCAGGAGGAGCACGCTTCATATTCACCGTGCCTCTCTATCCTGCTGAACCCGGCGAGGTGCCACAGGAGGACCGGCAACAAAAGCCGGCACAAGCTAACAATGAAGAGGGAAAGAAAGAGGAATAATTAGATCCTTTACTATACTAACTACTATTATTATGGAGACTATCAACAAATGTATACTCATTGCGGAGGACAATGACAGCAACTACAAGCTGATGGAAGCTGTGCTGAAGAAAGACTACCGCCTGCTGCACGCCTGGGACGGACAGGAAGCAGTGGAACTGTTTCAGCTGAGCCGCCCCAACTTGATTCTCATGGACATCTGCATGCCCATCATGAACGGCTACGAGGCCACGCGCGAAATACGCAAGATGTCACCCACCGTTCCCATCATAGGTCTCTCCGCCTACGCCTTCGCAGCCGACGAACAGGAGGGCATCGAGTGCGGCATGAACGAATACATCACCAAACCCGCCAACCTCGCCCAACTGCGCCAGCGCATCAGCGAACTGACCGCAGTGGATTGGTAAAGGAGGCAGTAGGCGAAGCGTCCCCGCTTTGTCCTTGATTAAAAGGCATATATAATATAGACGTTTGTCTTGCTCTTTTTCGCAACTATTCAGCAATTCTTGCGCCCTGAAAGGGCAACTACACATAGCCCAGGGCAGAGGAGCGAAGCGACGGCACCCTGGGTATATATGACATCCACCTTTACGCGCGCCCTGAAAGGGCAACTGCTTTCCATAAGGCTTCATGCAGCTGCCCTTACAGGGCGCAAGTTACCTGACACCCGTGATACCCAGGGCGTTGCCCTGGGCTATGAGCAGTTGCCCTTTCAGGGCGCAGAGATTATTGGATCGCACTTTTTGCATCCTCTCCGTGCAAAATCTTGCGAAACTTGCACGCACTTCGTGCAAAATTCCTCAAAGTCTGCATCGCTTGCGTGCAAATTTTATATATTTGCATGAAATCACTCGCTTATGGAACGTCTTATACAAACTCATAATGCCTTGTTGGCGCATACGTCAACGGCCTTTCACCGCTATATGTATGACCGCATAGACTGGAGCAACCGCATGATAGGGTTGACCGGACCGCGCGGCGTCGGCAAGACAACACTTGTGTTGCAACACATAAAGGAACAGCTCGGCGGTGAAAAGGTGCTTTATGTGAACATGGAAGACTTCTATTTTTCCAATCATCGTCTTCTTGACCTTGCCGACACACTCGTGAAGCTTGGCTACCATTATCTTTTCGCCGACGAGATACACCGCTATCCCGACTGGTCGCGTGAGATGAAACTCATATACGACTATTTCCCCGACCTGAATGTGGTGTTCACCGGTTCGTCGGTTCTCGACATACGCAAGGGAGCTTCCGATTTGAGTCGTCGCGCCGTGATGTACCACATGCAGGGACTGTCGTTCCGCGAATATCTGGAACTGTCGCATGGCATAACCATTCCTGTGCATACCGTGGACCAGGTGCTTGCGCGTGACGTAGACACGTCCTCCTCACTTGCTCATCCGCTTGCTCCTTTCGCCGAATATCTGCGCCGGGGCTATTATCCGTTCATGTCGGAGTCAGGCTATGCCGAGAAACTGCGTCAGATAATATCCACCGTGATTGATACCGACATCCCGATGTTCGCTTCCATGAACTATTCCGTGGCCTACAAGCTGAAGCAACTGCTTTCGGTCATAGCGGAGAGCGTGCCCTTCAAGCCCAACATGAGCAAGATAGGGGAGATGGTAGGCATAAGCAGAAATGTTGTCGCCGACTATATCACATTGCTTGAGGAAGCCGGTCTCGTGGCGCAGTTGCGTGACGACACGGCAGGTATACGGCAGTTGGGAAAGGTAGAAAAAGTGTATCTTGACAACACGAATATCATATACGCCCTCGCTGCCCAAAACTCCAACATCGGCAATGTTCGTGAGACATTCTTCAACAACCAGTTGCGGGTCGTGGGAGACATTACGGCTTCGCGCCAAACCGATTTCTGCTTCCGTGGCGCAAGTTTCGAGATTGGCGGACGCAAAAAGGGGAAAGCGCAAATAGAGGGGCTGCCCAATGCGTATATTGTGAAAGACGACATCGAGTTTGGCCACGACAACGTGCTGCCCCTATGGTGGTTCGGGTTGTTGTACTAAGACTACATATGCGCTTGGTCTGCCTGTAGTAGGCGCAAGAAAATGAAGAATCGCTGCGCACAGTAGGCGAAGCGTCCTCGCTTTACCCTTGGCGCAGTTGGCTGACTGCCGCATAGGAGGTATGGCGCCCTCGCCGTACCAATCGCTCCTTAGAGCGAAAGAAAATCAAAACAAGATATGACGTTATTCGCACGAATGATACGGCGAGGGCGCCGTACCTCCTATGCCTTGTGTCTTTTTAGCGAGGACGCTTCGCCCACTTCCATCCCCACTCTGTAATTTATTTTATCCGATATTTAACACTTTCTCTACCACTATTCTAGAGCTGTGGAGCCGCTTTGCGGTCGTAAACATAGGGTTTACGAGTCGTAAAGCGGCACTTTACGATCGTAACTATGGCACTTATTTTCGTAACTAGGCCGTTTACGACTCGCAAATGGCATAGTTACGAGGGCTAAATGTGTGCTTTTTTACCCAAAAACAGGTCGTTTTCGACATAAAAACATGGTGTTTGCGTTGCACAATAGCGGTGCTTTTGCAGCAACAAGCACGTTTACAGCACGTTAATGTTGCACACGCAAAACTCACGTATTTGCCGGCGAGAACACGGCTGATGGATATTACGATAGTTTTGAGCGATGGTTTGTAAAAACGTTTCTGCGGTTTTAACAAAGCGGGCAGTTACGCTCGTATGCGCCCTTCGCACGATGCCACGGCCCATAGTTAGCCCAAGAACACGGTAAATTGCGTCCTTTTGTTCGCTATTTACAATGATTTCCCGTAAATTTGCAGAATACAAAAGTGCAATAGACAATATAATATAAGGTCCAAATGAAATCATTCATCAACGTTAGCGACATCGGCGACCTGAACCAGGCGCTCGCCGAGGCAAGGGAAATAAAGCAGGACAGATTTAAGTATCAGGCGTTGGGCAAGAACAAGACGCTGCTCATGATATTCTTCAACAACAGTCTGCGCACGAGACTCAGCACCCAAAAGGCGGCCATGAACCTCGGCATGAACGTGATTGTGCTGGACGTGAACGCCGGAGCGTGGAAGTTGGAAACGGAGCGCGGCGTGATTATGGACGGCGACAAGAGCGAACACTTGCTCGAAGCCATCCCCGTGATGGGCAGCTACTGCGACCTGATTGGTGTGCGCAGCTTCGCCGGACTCACCGACCGCGAGTATGACTACGCGGAAACGGTGATGCAGCAGTTCATAAAGTACAGCGGTCGCCCGGTGTTTGCCATGGAAACCGCCACGGTACATCCCCTGCAGGCTTTCGCCGACCTTATCACTATAGAGGAGCACAAGACCAAGGCGCGTCCGAAGGTGGTGCTCACGTGGGCGCCCCACTGCCGCGCTCTGCCGCAGGCTGTGCCCAACTCGTTTGCGCAGTGGATGAACGCAGCCGACGTGGACCTGGTGATAACGCAGCCGCACGGCTACGAACTCGACCCGAAGTTTGTGGGCAACGCCCGCGTGGAATACGACCAGATGAAGGCTCTTGAGGGGGCTGACTTCGTGTATGCCAAGAACTGGAGCTGTCCAGGCGTGACCAACCCTGCCGACTACGGCAAGATACTGAGCAAGGACATGTCGTGGACTATTGACGAGAAGCACATGGCTGTGACCGACAACGGCAAGTTCATGCACTGTCTGCCGGTAAGGCGCGGACTCATCGTGACCGACGACGTGATAGAAAGCGCCAACTCGCTCGTAATCCCCGAGGCTGCCAACCGCGAGATTTCAGCCGAAGTGGTGATCAAGAGGATGATTGAAGCTTAAGTTCTTTGCATAATCACAATGGCAGAAGACATTGACGAGATAGAACTTGAAGGCGACATCGAAGGCGGCGACCAGCAGCTGTACGAGCACTTCCGCATGGAAGCCGACAGGGGAATGACGCCCGTAAGGGTGGACAAATACCTGGCCGAGAAGTTGCAGCACTCCAGTCGCAACCGCATACAGAACGCCGCCGACGCGGGATTCGTGTATGTAAACGGGCGCGCGGTGAAGAGCAACTACAAGGTGCGCGGCGGCGACGTGGTGGCCTTGATGCTCAACCGGCCTCACTTCGACACCACTATCGAGCCGGAGGACATACCGCTCGACATCGTGTATGAGGACGACGAGCTGATGGTGGTGAACAAACCCGCCGGACTGGTGGTGCATCCGGGTTGCGGCAACTTCAACGGTACGTTGGTCAACGCCGTGGCGTGGCACCTGCGCAACCTGCCGTCATACGACCCCAACGACCCGGAGGTGGGACTGGTGCACCGCATTGACAAGGACACAAGCGGACTGCTCGTTGTGGCCAAGACGCCCGACGCAAAGACCGAACTCGGTGCGCAGTTTTTCAACAAGACCACTCACCGCAGCTACACGGCGCTGGTTTGGGGCAACTTCAAGGAAGACACAGGCCGCATAGAGGGCAACATCGGGCGCGACCCTAAGGACAGGCTGCGCATGGCTGTGTTCCCGCCGGGGTCGGACATAGGCAAGTCGGCCGTGACTCACTACCGCGTGCTGGAGCGTTTCGGCTACACCACACTGGTGGAATGTGTGCTCGAAACGGGGCGAACGCATCAGATACGCGCCCACATGAAGCACATTGGCCATCCGCTCTTCGGCGACGAGCGCTACGGCGGCACCGAGATACTGCGCGGCGAGCGCACAGGCAGCTACCGCCAGTTTGTGCTCAACGGACTGAAACAGTGTCCGCGTCAGGCTCTGCACGCCAAGACCCTGGGGTTCATTCATCCCACAACCCACGAGCAGATGGACTTCACTTCGCCTCTGCCTCCCGACCTTGAGGGACTGATAGAACGCTGGCGCACATTCGTGGCCGGCACTCAGCGCGACCTCGGTTGACCGTCTATCACAGACAAACGGCAGAAACAGTCGCGGTAACCATAACATTGAAACAAAACAAAAACAACAGAATATGAACAGATTGAAAAAAAATATCGCCATCGTCTGCGGTGGCAACTCGTCGGAGCACGACGTTTCGCTGCTCTCGGCACAGGGCTTGTACTCCTTCTTCGACAAGGAGCGTTACAACGTTTACCTCGTTGACCTGCACCAGCAGGACTGGCACGTGGAACTGGGCGACGGCAACACCGCCAAGATAGACCGCAACGACTTCTCGTTTGTGAAAGACGGCGAGGTGATAGCGTTCGACTACGCCTACATCACCATACACGGCACTCCGGGTGAAAACGGTATTGTCCAGGGCTACTTCGACCTCGTGGATGTGCCCTACTCCACCAGCGGCGTGCTCGTCGAGGCTCTTACGTTCAACAAATTCGTGCTCAACCAATATCTCAAAGGCTATGGCGTGAGCGTGGCCGACAGTCTCCTGATACGCAAAGGCTACGAGGAACTGGTGAGCGACGACGAGGTGGAGAAGCGCATCGGTATGCCCTGCTTCGTGAAACCGGCCGCCGACGGCAGCAGCTTCGGCGTGTCTAAGGTGAAAAACAAGGACCAGCTCGCTCCGGCCATACGCAAGGCCATGCTCGAAAGTCCCGAGGTGATGGTGGAGTCTTACCTTGAAGGCACAGAGATTTCCATCGGTTGCTACAAGACAAGCGACAAGTCGGTGGTGCTGCCTGCCACAGAGGTGGTCACCACACGCGAGTTTTTCGACTACGAAGCCAAGTACAACGGTCAGGTAAAGGAAATCACTCCGGCGCGTCTGAGTCCCGAAACCACCGAGCGTGTGCGCCAGATAACGAGCCACATCTACGACATTCTGCACTGCAACGGCATCATCCGCATCGACTACATCATCACTCGCGGTGAGGGAAAGGACGGAAAGGAGACCGACAAGATATACATGCTCGAAATAAACACTACGCCCGGCATGACGCCAACGAGCTTCATTCCGCAGCAAGTGAAGGCTGCCGGACTGGAGATGAAGGACGTCTTGACCGACATAGTGGAAAACCAGTTCAAGTAAACCTTTATATATAAGCCCTATGAACGTTCCATCTGAGTTCGACTCCATACGTCCTTTTGAGCCTGAAGAGTTGCCCGCAGTCTACGACCGCCTGCTTTCAGACCCGCAGTTCCGCACAGTTGTAGGTTACATCTTCCCCGGCGTTCCCTTTGAAGCGTTGGCGGAGAAGATGCGCAAGTGCCGCACCAACCTTGAGTTTCAGCTTGCCTTCTGCTACGGTTTCCTCGAAAACCTGCTGAAGAAAGCCGCCAAGGGATGCGACTTCGACACATCGGCGGTAGACACCAGTAGGCGCTACACCTTCGTGAGCAACCACCGAGACATCGTGCTCGACTCTGCGCTGCTCGACAAGTTGCTCATCGACGCCGGTTTCAAAACCACCTGCGAGATTGCCATAGGCGACAACCTCTTGGCGGCACCGTGGATTAAGGACCTGGTGAGGATAAACAAGTCGTTCATAGTGGAGCGCAGCGTGGGCATACGCGAGATGTTGGCGTCCAGCAAGCGCATGTCGGAGTATATGCACTTCGTCGTTTCGGCCAAGAACGACAACATCTGGATTGCGCAACGCGAGGGCAGAGCCAAGGACAGCGACGACCGCACGCAGCAAAGCATACTCAAGATGATGGCCATGGGCGGCGAAGGCACAGTGAAGGAGCGGCTCAAGCAACTGCACATCGTGCCGCTCGCCATCTCCTACGAGTTCGATCCGTGCGACTGGCTCAAGGCCCGCGAGTTTCAGTTGAAGCGTGATGTGGAGGGATGGAAGAAGACCAAGCAGGACGATGTGGAGAGCATGCGCACCGGCATCATGGGCTATAAGGGACGCATACACTACCATTGCGCACCGTGCATTGACGACTTTCTCGACTCTCTGCCCGACAACACGCCCAAGGGAGAACTGTTTGCTGCCGTTGCGGCGCACATCGACCGCGGCATACACGGCAACTACCGTCTCTATCCCAACAACTTCATAGCCTGGGATATGCTCGACGGTGCGCCAAACCACGCCGACGAGTACACGCAAGAGGACAAGTTGACCTTTGAGAAATACCTCGCCGGCCAACTCGCCAAGATTGATTTGCCCAACAAAGACGAGGCTTTCCTGCGCGAACGCATACTCACCATGTATGCCAATCCGGCCAAGAACAAGGCGAAAGCAATACAATAGTGATAGAGCAAAGCCCCACTAAGTAATGTTCAAAAAACAACTTGAGCAAGTTTGTCATTACTAAGACACGATGAAACAACAGTTTTTGCGCAACATCATGGCTGCCTTTGCGGCGTTGGCAGGGCTTTCCGCCTGCCACAACGACAGCTATGAAACCGGCCAAGGGGCTTACTCGCTCATGCAAGCCGACCTTGTGGAGGCACACACTGCGGATTCGGGCGTTGTGAACAAGGTGGAAACCGACGAGGGCACGGTGCTTTCGCTTTCGCAACCGCACAAGGCGTCGTGGGCAAGTGTGGCCGACAGCGCGTACAGGGCGTTGCTTTATTATGAGAAGACAAACGATGCGTCAGGGAAAGCCAACGATTCTGTGGTCAAGGTAGTGAGGCTTTCGCAGGTGGCCACGCTGCATCCCACGCCGCTAAAGCGCGGGGAAACAATGAGCACCGACCCGGTGAAGTTTGAAAGCATGTGGATTGGCACCAACGGGAAGTACCTAAACATCGGGCTATACCTCAAAGACGGCAAGGCCGAGACCGACACTCTGCGCCACAAAGTGGGCATGGTGCGCGAATCAGCAACCACCTCTGCTGACGGCAAGCGCACCGTCCACCTGCGCCTTTTCCACGACCAAGGCGGCATACCCGAATACTATTCCACCCGTCACTACGTGAGTGTGCCTTGCAAAGAGATTGATGCCGACTCCGTTGTGGTCACGATGAACACCTACAACGGTGCGGTTGAGCGCCGCTTCTCACTAAAAGGCCGCTGATTTTCCATTTGATTCCCAATAAAAAACTCCGAGCTTATAAAATAAAAACTCCGAGCTTATCGCCCGGAGTTTTGCTTTATAAGCGCAGAG
>CAVKVO010000075.1:0-10411 GCA_963659575.1 Prevotella sp. CAG:1031 | reverse complement strand
TCAGACCTATCACACCCAGGATGACTATCAAGATGGATATCACCGTTGACAGCACCGGGCGCTTTATGAAATTATCTAATCTCATTGTTTCTCTTTATATTGATGTTCTACGTATTGTTGCTTATACGGATATCGGTTCCGTATGGCTTGGATTCTTGTCCAAATTACTTGCCGAAGTCCTTCTTAAGCTTGCTGAGGTCGCCCTGGTCGGCACCCATTTCTTCGGTTTTCTTCAGCTTTGCCTGATACTGAGCCTCTGTGATGGGCTTGATTTCAGTGCCGTCGGACAGTGACGAGATGCCGCTAACCACAATCTTGTCGCCAAACTTGAGTCCGCTGGTTATGATGTAGTTCTTGCCGTCGTTGTCGGGATTGACACCGACTGAGGTGTACTTAACCTTGTTGTCGCTACCCACAACATACACGAAGTATTTGTCCTGCACCTGCGACACGGCATCCTGCGGGATGATGATGGCCGATGCGTTGTTGCGGGGAACCACGATGCTGCCCGAGCCACCGCTCTTGAGCAGGTGCTGGGGATTGGGGAAGTCGGCGCGCACCGATACAGATCCGGTTGTGGCGTCGATCACTCCGCTCACGGTAGCCACGTGGCCTTCCTCGCCATAGATGGTTCCGTCGGCCAACTGGAGCTTCACTGCGGGATAGTCCTTTATGGCTGCGTGTACTCCACCTTCACCCTTGCTCATGCTGAGAAGGTCTTTTTCGGTCATGGAGAAGTACACCTGCATGGTGCTGATGTTTGACACTGTGGTCAGTGCCTGTGCGCTCGACGCACTCACGAGTGCTCCCACACGGTAGGGAAGTGAACCCACTACACCGTCGGCGGGACTGGAAACATAGCAGAAGTCGAGGTTTTGCTTGGCAGAAATATAGTTGGCTTCAGCCTGTGCGAGGGCAGCATAGGCTGCTTCGAGAGAGTTCTTGGACGACTGAAGTTCGTAGGTTCCGATCACGTTGTTCTTAAACAACTTCTCGTTGTTGGTGTATGTCAGCTTGGCTGTGTTGAGCTGCGCCTTGGCCGAATTGACGGCTGCCTTGGCCTGACGCGCCGCTGCCTCATAGGTGACATTGTCTATCACGAAGAGCAACTGGCCTTTCTTCACCGTCTGTCCTTCGTGTACGCACAGCTTGGTGATGAAACCAGATATTTTCGGACGGATTTCCACGTCCTGCACACCCTTGATTGTAGCAGGGTAAGTTGTTTGCAAATCTGCATTCTGGGCGCTGATGGTTCTTACAGCATACTCGTTGTCGCCGAAGTTCGGCTTGCCTTGTTTCCCGCCACCGCAAGAAACCAACAGTGCGGCAGCTGCCGCAACCAACAACATCTTGTTCTTTTTCATATCTGTCTGTTATATAATAATGTATACTAAAGGTAATGCCTGTCTTGTCATCAGGTGATCTTGTCTTGTCATCTTGCGAAAACTCATGTATACGCTTGGGTTTTCGAGCTGCAAATATACAACAAATAAGCGTAACGTTTTGTCGTGCTTCGCTTTGTTTAACATACTTTACGTACAAAAAACAAGGCACTCTACCCCACCTAAAAACCACCCTATATAAGCCTCTGACATACAGTTGGTTTCGTAAGTGGCCGAGTTACGGTTCAAAAGTGGCCCACTTTTGCTCCGAAAGTGGCCCACTTACGGGTCGTAAATGGCCGAGTTACGAGTCGTTAACGATTGAGATAGGTTTTGCAAGGGTAAAACCAGCTCTCAAAAGAGATATTCGGGACGTTGAAAAGACGAAAAGAGAGCCTTACGTTTTGCTGTATCTGCGAATTGGACTACCTTTGTCTTTGATAGCTTTGTATGTCGGTTAGAAAACTTTTTCGACCGTACATTAGGCGTAAAAACATATTGAAAAATGAGCACGATAATTTATCCTTCACCGATATTCGGCCCAGTACACAGTCGCCGACTTGGCGTTTCGCTGGGCATAAACCTGATGCCTGCCGACGGCAAGAGTTGCACGTTTGACTGCATATACTGCGAATGTGGTTTCAACAAAGACCACCGTCCTAAGCTAAGTCGCCCGACGAGGGAGGAAGTGGCGGCCGCTCTCGAAGCCCGACTGCAGGACATGACTGCCAACGGGCCTCGTCCCGACGTGCTCACCTTTGCCGGAAACGGTGAACCGACGAGCCATCCGCACTTCGCCGAAATCATTGACGACACGGTGGCGTTGCGCGACAAGTATTTTCCGGAAGCCAAGATTTCGGTGCTGAGCAACTCCACTTTCATCCACAAAAAGGAGGTGCACGATGCGCTGATGCGTGTGGACAACAACATCTTGAAGCTCGACACGGTAAACGAGGAGTTCATCCGCGAGGTGGACCGGCCGCTCGGCCACTATTCTGCCCAAAGCATCGTTGAGGGCATGAAGGCTTTTGGCGGCCACGTGATAGTGCAGACGATGTTTCTCGGCGGCACAACCAACGGCAAGAGTGTGGACAATACCGGTGAGGAGTTCGTCGCTCCGTGGCTCGAAGCGGTGAAACACATCGCTCCGCAAGCCGTGATGATATACACAATAGACCGGGAAACGCCCGACAAAGGGCTGGCCAAGGCATCGAAAGAAACCCTCGACGCCATAAGAGACAGGGTAATCGCAATGGGAATACCTTGCACCGCGTCGTACTAAGTCCTACGCCGCATCGTATCAAGCAAAAGGATTTTGACCCTCTGGCGGGTTTGTGTAGCCATTCAGCTATCCTTGCGCCCTGAAAGGGCAACTGCTCATAGCCCAGGGCAACGCCCTGGGTAACGTAAGAGAAAAGCTAACTTGCGCCCTGTAAGGGCAGCTGCATGAAGCCCAAGTGGAAACGCAATGTTCCCAAATAAGGCATGGTATACAATATAATAAGGTGTACTTCTTCTTGTAAAGAGGTACACCTTATTATATATAGGGGTATGGTTTTCGGCCTTAGACTGCCATTTCGGTAGTAAGGATGCTTTCGAGTTTTTCTGCCGAAAGGCGCAGTTGGAACTCTCCCTTGATGGCTACGGAGATGCCACCGGTCTCCTCAGACACCACAATCACTATCGCGTCGCTCTCCTGCGACAGTCCCATTGCAGCGCGATGGCGCAGTCCCAGTTCCTTAGGGATGTCCATGTCGTGCGAAACGGGCAGGATGCAACCCGCAGCCTTTATGCGTTTCTTGGAGATAACCATAGCTCCGTCGTGCAAAGGCGAGTTCTTGAAGAATATGTTCTCTATGAGTCGCTGGTTTATGCAGGCGTCTATCGTGTCGCCAGTGGCGGTCACGTCGTCGAGCGGCGTGGTTCTTTCCATCACAATCAGTGCACCTTCCTTGCGCCTACTCATGCTCATGCAAGCCATGACGATAGGCATCAGAGCCTCCTTGTCGTTCTTGTCGGAGCGCTCTCTGTCGTTGGAAAACAGTTTTACTATGACCCGTATGCGCTGGTGGGCACCGAGATTATACAGAAACTTGCGTATGTCTTCCTGGAAAAGCACTATCAAGGCGAGCACACCCACACTGACCAGCTTGTCCATGATGGCTCCCAAGAGGCGCATGTTGAGTATCTGCGACACGAAAATCCACACCACGACAAACATCATGATGCCGATAAAGATGTTCAGCGAACGCGACTCCTTCATCAAACGGTACAGGTAGTAGAGCATCAGGGCCACAAGGATGATGTCTACAACGTCCTTTATTCCAAACTCAAAAAACATGTTCAGGGTCTAAAAAGGTGTGGATTGGGGTTTTATGTGGTGCGATTCAGAGGTTACAAAGGAAGGTTCAGGGAATCAAGGGATGCTTCATTCGGTCCCAAATGTCCACGCACTCCACTGCTTCCTTTACGTCGTGGACGCGCAAAATGGACGCTCCGCGCTCCAGAGCAAGTGTGTTTATTATGGAAGTGCCGTTGAGCGATGTGTCGGGAGTGCCTCCAATGAGGCGGAAAATCATGGATTTGCGTGATACACCCACGAGCAATGGCAGGTCCAGCACGGCCAGTTTGTCCATGTCGTTGAGCAAAGCGTAGTTCTCGTCGAGCGACTTGCCGAAGCCAAAGCCCGGGTCGAGTATGATGTCCTTTACCCCAAGGTCGCGCAACTGCTGCACCTCGGCGGCAAAAGCCTTGAGCATAGACTGCACGTCGGGCTTCACCGACATGAGTAGATAGGGCACTCCGAGCTTGGCAACCATGCGGAATATGGCTGGATACTGGCAGTCTTCATGCTCCAAAGGCACGTTGGCTCTGCCCGTGATGCCGCCTTCCGACACGTCGTTGATGATGTCGGCACCGTATTCCTCCACTGCCATCTGCGCAACTGCCGGACGGAAGGTGTCAACGCTTACCGTTGCGTTTGGTTGCTCGCGCCTTACTATGGCCAAACCCATGCGCAGACGCGCCATTTCTTCCTCTTCGCTCACCTCAGGAGCACCGGGACGAGTGGAAAAGGCGCCCACATCGATGATGCTGCCGCCCTCGCCGATGATGCTGTTTGCCCTGTCGGCAATCTCGCGCTCGGTGTTCTTTCTGCTTCCGGCATAGAAAGAGTCGGGCGTAACGTTGAGTATTCCCATCACAACCGGACGCGACAGGTCTACCAAACGTCCGTTTGCATTGAACGTATAACCGGGTTTCATTCCGCTTCCTCCAAGGCTTTTGTCAGTTTGTCGGTGCTTACCGTGCCGACAACGATGCGTCCGTCCTTGCCAATGAGGTACATCGACGGTATCCAGTTCACCTTATACAGAGTGTCGATGGTGGTTTCCTTCTTCCATTTCTTCAGTTCGCTGTACTGAAACCAGCCGTCCGTACCGTTCTTAGCCATGTAGTTTTGCCACTGTTCCTTGTCGGTATCGAACGAAACTCCGACGAATACGACATCCTTAGGCGAGTATTTCTTGTACAAATCGGTCATGGTTGGAGTGATTCGACGGCAGTCCGGGCACCATGAAGCCCAGAACTCAAGCACCACGAGTTTGCCCTTGAAGGAACTGAGGGCAATGCCTTGGGGATACTTGTCGTTGGTTATCGTGAAGTCGGGAGCCACTTCACCGCTTTTAAGCAGCAGACTGTCATACTTGTCGGTGCTGTTGTCCACCTGTGCGTTGACCTTATGCAATGGCATAAGCGTCAGCAACGATGACAAAAACATAACCTTTTTCATGCGGATATAATATATTAATGTGTTGCCGGAATGTGCCGCAAGAATCAAAAGTCGCCGAATGGGGCGTCGCCTTGCGGCTTTATTTATAACGTATCAGGTTCGTTTAGCCTCCAAGAGACGGCTACTGATACTCAGTATATACGGTTTATTTGTTGTGTATCAAATCCATTAACCTCCTAATAGTCGGTGATTGATACATCTTGTATGCGGTTTATTTATAGCGTATCAGGTTTATTTAGCCCCTAAAAGCCTACCACTGATACACGTTATATATGGTTTATCGGTTGTTTATCAAGTTCATAAACTCCTGTCGGGTCTTCGCCTGGTTGAAGCCACCGCTGAAGTCGCTGGTTGTAGTGACGGAGTTTTGCTTCTCCACACCGCGCATCTGCATGCACATATGGCGCGCCTCAACAACCACCATGACACCTAATGGATGGAGCGTCTGCTCAATACAGTCCTTGATTTGCTGCGTCATGCGCTCCTGAACCTGTAGTCTGTGGGAGTATATGTCCACCACACGGGCTATCTTACTCAGCCCCGTGATGTAGCCGTTGGGGATGTAAGCCACGTGAACCTTACCGTAGAACGGCAGGAGATGGTGCTCACAGAGTGAAAAGAAGTCGATGTCCTTCACTATAACCATCTGGTTGTAGCTCTCTTTGAACAAGGCGTCGGTGAGTACCTTGTGCGCATCCATTGTGTAACCGCGCGTAAGAACCTTCATAGCCTTTGCCACTCGCATCGGAGTCTTGAGGAGTCCGTCGCGCGAAGGGTCTTCTCCCAACAGGCCAAGTATGCCTTTATAGTGTGCGGCCAGTTCGTCGAGGCCGTCAAAGTTTTCTGTTTCCTGGTTCATCAATACTGGACTGTGATTTTACCCTTGACGATTATCGCCTGCTTGTAGCCGAGATCGCGCAGCGCAAGCAGCATCTTGTGGGCTTCTTCATACGTTCTGTAGTTGCCAACACGGCATATCCACCTCGGCGAATAGAAGTGTACGTACACCGGTTCTTCGGGATAGCTGTCCTTAATGGCGTTGCCAATGCGCTGAGCCTTCTGCTTGTCGGCACGTGTGTTGCCTCCGGCGAATGCCTGGACACGGTATCCGTTCACCTTATAACTGTTTCCCATCACCTTAGGGCGCGAGTCTACAGTGCGCACCTCGGTGTCCTGCGTGCTCGTTTCCACCCTTGGAGCAGTCTTTTCCACCTTTGTAGGTGTGCTCTTCTCCACCTTTGGCGAACTTGTCTCAGCCTTTGCGGTGGGAGTAGTGACGTGGTGTTGGGGTGTTTTCTCTGCCGTTTTCACCTGTCCCGCACCTGCATTCGCCCCCGAAACGGTTGCGGGTTTGCTCTCAGCGGGCTTCTTCTGGACGGCACCGGCGGCAGTTCCGTATGTCGTTCCGTTCACCAGTCTGTCTATGTCCGCGCTTTGCGTCACGGTAACGGTGCCCTTCCCCTTCGTTTGCGTCTGCAATCGGTCGAGGAAAGACTGTGCATTTGCCGTGGCAACCGACAGTACGGCTGACAGGAGTATGGTGAAAAAATGTTTCATCTCGGTTGTTTTTGGAACATAAAGACGGAAGAGAGGAGGCGGGAAGTACGGACTTCACCGCTCCACCTTCCGTTTTCTTTTCAGGGAAGACAGCCTATTACTTCTTCCAAGCGTCGATGATTCCCTTGAAATCTGCTGCTTTCAGCGAAGCGCCGCCGATGAGTCCACCGTCGATGTCGGGCTTTGCGAACAGCTCAGGAGCGTTGCTAGCCTTGCAGCTTCCACCGTAGAGGATAGAAGTCTCGTCGGCTACAGCCTTGCCATACTTGCTTTCGATGGTGCTACGGATGAAGGCGTGGATCTCTTCAGCCTGCTCTGCGGTAGCGGTCTTGCCTGTTCCGATGGCCCAGATAGGCTCGTAAGCGATGACAACGTTCTTGAATTCTTCCTCTGTCAGGTTGAATACGCTGCCCTCAAGCTCTGCCTTAACCACGTCGTTCTGCTTGCCTGCTTCGCGCTCCTCAAGGCTTTCGCCGATGCAGAAGATCACCTTCAGACCGTTCTTCAGTGCCAAGAGCACCTTCTCCTTGAGTATTTCGGGAGTCTCTCCGTAGTATCCACGACGCTCAGAGTGGCCGAGGATAACGTATTGTGCACCGGTGCTCTTCACCATCTCGGCAGAAACCTCGCCTGTGTATGCACCCTTCTCCTTGTCAGCGCAGTTTTCAGCACCCAGACCGATGATGTTCTGGTCGAGGAACTGTGCGATGCTTGCCAGGTGGATGAACGGAGTGCAGATAATCACTCCGCAGTTAGGTTTGTCAGCAGCGAGTGTCTCGTTGAGTTCTTTGGCCAAAGCCACACCGTCCTGCAGGTTCATGTTCATCTTCCAGTTGCCTGCAACAATTTTCTTTCTCATTGTCTTTTTCGTTTTAAAGAGTTGATATATCTTGTTAGATCTTTCCTTTTTGCGTACCCATTGCGACCATGCCCACAGGCGGTCTGCCAGAGTTAGTATCAGCAGCGGCAATACATACCACAGCACTATGCCCAGTATCTTCCGCTCGGCGGTGCTCCATTCGGGCATTTTTCCGGCGTCTATGTTCTCCAGACGACCGGTCAGCACAGTTTCGTCGGGCAGTTCGTTACGTCCCCACTTGCGTATGACCTTGCCATCCCTTATGAGCATGAGTCCCGGATTGCTCCTTATCATGGTCTTCAGGGTCGTTTCGTCGGTCATGCAGAACGGATATTCGGCTCCGGTCTGGTCTTTCCATCGCTCCACGCCCCTGTCTCCGCTTGCCGTCAGACAGAGAAACGGGTAACCGTTGGCCTCAGCGTAGTCGTATATCTGGTTTATAAGGTCCAAACGACTGTCGTCCGCCAGTTCCAAGTGAGGCGATATGAGCAGAAAGGTGTAGCCCTTGTCGCCCAAAACCTCCTCGGTTATGTCCTCGCCGTTGTCCCTTCGCGTTATGGAGAAGTCGTGTATCGGCGGTTCATAGCCCTTTGCAGTCTGCACAGTCCGTGTGTCTATGTATGTCCAAGTGGAGTCCGGGTAGTTGTCGAGACTGAATTCGCGCCTCTCACCGTTCTTCTCCATGATGACAGTAGACTCAAACTGCGGTTGCGGAGCACCCTCCGGTATCTCCATTCCCTTGCGTATGTCAGCCCCGATGTGGTACGGACGGAAGTCAAGCGGTGGCAGCGTGTACAGACTGTAGCCGGACAGGGCCAGGATAAACACCACTGTGTAGTTGAGAACTATCCACTGGTTGGAGCGGCTTATGAACCTGCTCATGTCCATCGGCCACAATGCCACCACAATGGAGCACGCCAACAGCACTATGTTCTTGCCGAAGGTTTCCCAGTTGGTCAGCGTAACGGCGTCGCCGAAGCATCCGCAGTCGCTTATTGGGTTGGCCACGGCCAGCCAAAGGGTGATTGGCGTCATTATGCACATGACTGCCACCATCAGCCTCGACACCACTCTGCGCCAGATGGCAAAGAGCAGGAACACGCCAAGGCAAAACTCCACGGCTGAAAGGAGCACCGACGAGGTGAGAACGGCAAACTCGGGAACGTATTGAGCCAGTCCCAAGGCCTTCAGATAGTCGTCTATCTTATACTGAGTGCCTGTAGGGTCAACGGCTTTGACGAATCCAGACAGGATGAACGTGGCCGCTACCACAAGACGACACACGTTTACCGCCACTGCTCTCAGTGTCTTGCCGCAGGTCACTCGCTGAGTTTTATGATGCCGAACACGGCGTAGTTGATGATGTCCATATAGTTGGAGCCTATTCCCTCGCTCACCAGCGTTTCGCCGTTGAGGTCTTCAATCTCCTTTACCCGTTCAATCTTTGTCAGAATGAAGTCGGTGTAACTGCTCACACGCATTGTCCGCCACGCCTCATCGTAGTCGTGGTTCTTGCGTTTCATCAGGTTGAGCGCTTCGAGAGCGTACTTGTCGTATAGGGCAATGGCCGATTCAACGTCCATATCCACACGGTCAGCAAAGCCTTTTTCCAGTTGTATCAGTCCGACGATGCCATAATTGACAATGGCAATGAACTCGGGCAGTATGCCTTCGTCCACCATCGCCTTCTTCTTTATCTCAAGACTACGTATGCGTTTGGCCTTGATGAAGAGTTGGTCTGTGAGCGACGACGGACGCAGTATGCGCCACGACGCTCCATAGTCGTGCAGCTTCTTCACAAACAGTGACCTGCATTCCTTCACGGCCTGGTCGAACTGCTGTTCCGTAGCGTTCTCTTTCTGTTCCATGTCACAATAATATGCGGTGCAAAATTACTCAAAAATGGTGTAACTAACGAACGAAACTCAGGAAATGGCTCATAGGCAGCCGCACCACCGCTACTCCTTTTGCTTCTTGTGGATATACTTTATCTTGGCGCACTGCACGTCAAACCGCACCTGAAGGGAGTCGAGCCGCACCTTCAGCAGCGTCACGTTTTGCAGTTCCGATGCCGTTGCGCGCAGCTCCTTCTTGGCAGCTTCCGCCTGACTCTTGGCCTGCTCATACTCCCGTTTGGTGAGTTGGAGCAGACTGTCCGTATGGGAAAGGTCGCTCTGGGCTTGCGCCAACGCCACGTCCTGATACAGTTTCAGTCCCTCCTTGCGCGCCGCTATGGCCTCGGGATAGGTTCGTCTCATGGAGTCGATGGTGCGCAGAGCCTTGTCATACTGTCCGGCTTTGTATTCCACCTCCGCCTTTTCGAGCAAGGCTTCAGCCTGTTTGTCTCCTTTTTTGCCAGTGCACGCCGCAACCAGCATTGCGCCCGCGAGTGCCAGCATGGCTGTCTTTGAGGTCATAAGCTTGATGTTTTTAAGGGTATACAGGGGCAAAGATACAAAATTCTTTCATAATATTTTTGCGTGTTCGAGGAAAATACATACCTTTGCACTCGCAATTAAGCCAATCAGGTGCGTTAGTTCAGTTGGTTAGAATGCCTGCCTGTCACGCAGGAGGTCACGAGTTCGAATCTCGTACGCACCGCTTCCTCAAAACACACATACCCTTTGCAAGTAGAAATCCCACGGACTTCCAGTCTGTGGGATTTCTCATTTTGCACCCTATTTGCACCTTTTCCTATAGTTTTTTATTGCGCTTAGCGCATAAAAACATCACGGGCAGCATCTTCTACAGATACTGCCCGTGATTGCAAATGTAGCGGGGGTGGGACCCGAACCCACGACCTCCGGATTATGAATCCGACGC
>CAVKVO010000074.1:0-10444 GCA_963659575.1 Prevotella sp. CAG:1031 | reverse complement strand
AGCATAGCGAGCTATGTGACTGAAAAGAAGTCACAAAAACGGCAAAAAGACAGGGTGAATTAGACAAGAAAACAGATATTGGCATATTCAACAAACTTGCTCAAGTTATTTTTTGAACATTACTTAGGAAAAAGGAAACGGCAAGATGCTTAAATTTATCTCTTTTGGCAGCGGAAGCAGCGGCAACTGTTACCTCCTGTACACCGCTACCGACGGACTGCTGATAGACTCTGGCATAGGTACAAGACAACTGAAAAAGTACTTGAAGGACTACGGTCTCAATCTGAAAGACATCCACAACATCATAGTGACCCACGACCATGCCGACCACGTGAAGGCAGTGGGTTGCGTAAGCCACGAGACCAACGCTCCCGTGTACGCCACACGCGAGGCTCACGCCGGCATCCGCCGCAACTACTGCGTGCGCAAGAAGGTGGAAGAGAGCCTTGTGAGATATGTTGAGAAAGGTCAGCAACTGACCGTAGGCGAGTTCTTGGTGACGCCGTTTGCCGTGCCGCACGACAGTGCCGACAATGTTGGCTACCGCATAGAGCACGACGGAGTGGTGTTTTGCCTCGTTACGGATGCCGGAGAGGTTACGCCCGACATAAAGAAGGGCATATCCGATGCCGACTACCTCGTGATTGAAGCCAACCACGACGTGCAGATGCTTGAAGCCGGCAACTATCCGGCCTACCTGAAGAGCCGCATACGCAGCGGCACGGGGCATCTCAGCAACGAGGAGTGTGGCAACGCGCTGGCTGAGAACTTCACTGACAGGCTCAAGCACGTGTGGCTCTGCCATCTCAGTGAGGAGAACAACCATCCGGAACTGGCGCGGAAAACTGTGGAGGACATACTCCTGAGAAACGGAATAAAGACAGGCGACGGCCTCAAACTTGAGGTATTGAAACGCAAGTCGCCAAGCGGAATATACGAACTGGTATGAGCATAGAGCAAACACTGGCAAAGCTGCACATCGAACAGCTGAGCGACATGCAGCAGGAGGTTTACACTCAGATGAAAACTTCCCGCAACGACCTCGTGGTGCTGTCGCCCACGGGTTCCGGCAAGACGCTTGCCTATCTCCTGCCCTTGACAGAACTTGTGGAAAAGGACGACGAACGTCCGCAAGCCATAGTGATTCTGCCCGGCAGGGAACTTGCCTTGCAGTCTGACGAGGTGCTCCGCAGCATGGGAACCGGACTGCGCTCCACTGCCTGCTACGGCGGACGCACTGCCATGGACGAGCACAAGACCTTGAAACAGGTGCGTCCGCAGATAATCTTCGGTACTCCCGGAAGGCTCAACGACCACATCGCCAAGGGCAATTTCAACACGTTCGGCATAAAGTATGTGGTGATAGACGAGTTTGACAAGTGCTTGGAAATGGGTTTTCACGACGAGATGGCTCGCCTGCTGAAGAGTTTGCCCGGCGTAAGGCGCAGATTCTTGCTGTCTGCCACCGACACCGACGACATCCCAAACTTCGTCCGGCTCGGTCGCACCGACAGGATTGACTATACCGACAGCGAAGAGAGAGTGCCGCAGCAGGTGGAGATGTATGCTGTGAACAGTCCCGACAAGGACAAGCTCGAAACGCTTTCACGCCTTCTGCGCACGTTCGGCAACGAGAGCAGCATCGTGTTTCTCAACTATCGCGACAGTGTTGAGCGCACTTCTGCATGGCTCCAGAGCCAAGGTTTTGCCGTATGCTCCATGCACGGCGGACTGGAACAGAAGGAGCGCGAGGCAGCGTTGTACAAGTTTAGCAACGGTTCGGCAAACGTGCTCGTATCCACTGACCTTGCCTCGCGCGGTCTCGACATACCCGACATCGGCAACATCATACACTATCACTTGCCACTCAGCGAAGAGGAGAACATACACCGCATAGGGCGCACCGCAAGATGGAAAGCCCAAGGGCGCACATTCTTCATCATAGGTCCTGAGGAGAAAGCCCCCGAGTTTGTCGGCGACGCTTTGGCTCCTTACGACATTCCGGACAATCCTCCGGCGCCGGCAAAGCCCCGCATGGCCACTATATATATAGGTAAAGGCAAGAAAGACAAGATAAGCAAGGGCGACATAGTGGGCTATCTCTGCAAGAAAGGCGGACTCGCCCCGGCAGAAATAGGACGCATCGACGTGAAAGACCGCTACGCCTATGCCGCCATTGCCGCAAACAAGCTGAGACAAGTGTTGGACAAAACACAAGGAGAGAAGATAAAGGGAGTGAAAACCATCGTGGAAATTGTCAGATAGACATTGCACTTCATGCCCAATACCTTACAATCCGTCAAGAATTAAGGCCGAAAGTTTTGCAAAATGCCAGAATTTCGGTATATTCGCACCGCATTTAGTACACATAACAGAGATTATTAATAAAACTTTCAAATCAAATGAAGAAGTATAATTTTAATGCAGGCCCTTCTATGTTGCCTCGTGAGGTAATAGAGAACACCGCCAAACAATGTCTCGATTTCAACGGTTCCGGTCTGTCCCTGATGGAAATCAGCCACAGAGCTAAGGACTTCCAGCCGGTTGTCGATGAAGCCGTGGCTTTAATCAAGGAACTGCTCAGCGTACCTGAAGGCTATTCAGTCATATTCCTTGGAGGTGGAGCGTCATTGGAGTTCTGTATGGTACCCTATAACTTCCTTATCAAAAAGGCCGCTTACCTCAACACTGGTACATGGGCAAAGAAAGCCATGAAAGAGGCTAAGTTGTTTGGCGAGGTCGTAGAGGTTGCTTCTTCAGCCGATGCCAACTACACCTTCATCCCCAAAGGATGGAGCTGCCCGGACGATGTAGACTATCTGCACATCACCACCAACAATACTATATACGGAACGGAAATCCGCAAGGAACTTGAAGTTGGAGTGCCTCTCATCGGCGATATGTCGTCGGACATCTTCTCTCGCCCTGTAGACGTGGCCAAATACGACTGCATCTATGCCGGAGCACAGAAGAATCTCGCCATGGCAGGTGTCACCGTAGTGATAGTAAAGGACGAGAAACTGGGTCACGCTCCGCGTCCAATCCCCACAATGCTCGACTATCGCACCCACGTGGACAAGGGTTCTATGTTCAACACACCTCCCGTTGTGCCTATCTACAGTGCCTTGGAGACTCTGCGCTGGATAAAGAAGAACGGTGGAGTTGAGGCAATGGACAAGCGAGCTAAGGAACGTGCCGAGATACTCTACGGAGAGATTGACCGCAACAAACTGTTCCGCGGAACGGTGAAAGAGGAAGACCGCTCTGTGATGAACATCTGCTTCGTTATGAACGACGAATATGCCGAACTGGAAAAACCGTTCTTCGAGTTTGCCACATCCAAAGGCATGGTCGGCATAAAGGGACACCGCAGTGTGGGTGGCTTCCGCGCAAGTTGCTACAACGCCCAGACAATCGAAGGCGTGAATGCACTCGTTGCGTGCATGAAAGAGTTTGAAGCCGCACACTAAACCCGAGCAATCACAACAACACAAAGGAAGACTGAAAACCTTTGGCCAGGCTTGCCGTGGCTGCGGTTTCCAGTCTTTCTGCTTTAAGGATGGTGCAAGACGAACGTCTTAGAGGTGTTATACTACCATAATGATGGTGTGATACGACCATGATGATGGTGCGGTATGCTCCTCTGCGAGATACCAAACGACCCTGAGAGATTCTCTTTAGCAACCATTCAAACCCAAGAAAACAATTAAAAACCAAAAGAAATGAAGAAGATATTAGTAGCAACCGAAAAACCGTTTGCGGCAGAAGCCATCAACGGAATAAAGAAAGAAGTGGAAAACGCAGGCAACCAGCTCGTGTTGCTTGAGAAGTATACCGAGACTGCTCAGCTGCTCGATGCCGTGGCTGATGCCGACGCGCTGATTGTACGTTCAGACAAAATCACTCCCGAAGTGCTTGACGCTGCCAAAAACCTGAAGATTGTTGTGCGCGCAGGTGCTGGTTACGACTCCATAGACACCGCATACGCAAAGGAGAAGGGCATCGTTGTGGAGAATACTCCTGGACAGAACGCCAACGCAGTGGCTGAACTTGTTTTCGGACTGTTGGTATACGCTGTGCGCAACTTCTACAACGGCAAGTCGGGCACAGAGCTTGGAGGCAAGAAGCTCGGTCTGCTCGCTTTCGGCAACGTTGGTCGCAATGTGGCACGCATAGCCGCCGGCTTCGGTATGAAGGTATATGCCTTCGACGCTTATTGCCCCAAAGAGGCCATCGAGAGCGCAGGTGTTACAGCTGTGGATAGCCAGGCTGAACTGTTCAAGACCTGCGACATCGTGTCGCTGCACATCCCTGCCACACCCGAAACAAAGCAGAGCATCGGCAAGGAACTGGTGGGAAGCATGGTCAAGGGTGGCATCCTGATAAACACAGCCCGCAAGGAAATCATCAACGAACCGGAACTCATCGAACTGCTCGCAGAGCGTTCTGACCTGAAGTTCATCACCGACATCAAGCCCGATGCCGACGCTGAGTTCGCCAAGTTTGAGGGTCGCTACTTCAGCACACCCAAGAAGATGGGAGCACAGACTGCCGAAGCCAACACCAACGCAGGTATCGCTGCCGCAAAGCAGATCAACTCGTTCTTCGCAACGGGCGACACCAAGTTCCAAGTAAACAAGTAATCTCCCGACAATATGGCAACCGTTAAACCATTCAAAGGCTTGCGTCCTCCCAAGGACCTTGTGGAGCAAGTGGAATCGCGTCCTTACGACGTGCTCAACTCGGAAGAGGCTCGCGCTGAGGCAGGCGACAACGAGAAGAGTCTGTACCATATAATAAAGCCGGAGATAGACTTCGAACCCGGAACGAGCGAATATGACCCTCGCGTCTACGACAAGGCGGCAGAAAACTTCGCCAAGTTTCAGGAAAAGGGATGGCTGGTGCAGGATTCTGACGACCATTATTATATATACGCCCAGACGATGAACGGCAAAACCCAGTACGGTCTTGTTGTTGGAGCCTACGTTGACGACTATCTGAACGGCGTTATAAAGAAGCACGAGCTGACCCGTCGCGACAAGGAAGAGGACCGTATGAAGCACGTGAGGGTGTGCAACGCCAACATCGAGCCGGTGTTCTTCGCCTATCCCGACAACGCCACTTTGCAGGCAATCATCGAGAAGTATGCCGCTGGCAAACCCGAATACGACTTCATCGCCCCCATCGACGGCTTCCGTCACCAGTTCTGGATAGTAAGTGACGCGGCTGACATGCAGACCATCACCGCGGAGTTTGCCAAGATGCCTAGCCTCTACATCGCCGACGGCCATCACCGTTCGGCTGCCGCAGCACTCGTTGGAGCGGAAAAGGCCAAGCAGAATCCCAACCACACCGGCAAAGAGGAGTACAACTACTTCATGGCGGTGTGCTTCCAGGCTTCCCAACTGACCATACTCGACTACAACCGTGTGGTAAAGGACCTCAACGGACTCACATCCGAGCAGTTCCTTGAAGCCCTTGCTAAGGACTTCGATGTGGAAGACATGGGCGAGGAAATCTACAAACCAGCTCGTCTGCATGAGTTCTCATTGTACCTCGACAAGCACTGGTTCCGCCTCACAGCTAAGGATGGCACCTACGACAACGCTGACCCCATCGGAGTGCTCGACGTAGACATCTCAAGCCGCTTGATACTCGACAAGGTGCTCGGCATCACAGACTTGAGAAGCGACAAGCGCATTGACTTCGTGGGCGGACTGCGCGGTCTTGACGAACTGAAGCGTCGTGTGGACAGCGGTGAGATGCGCATTGCACTGGCTCTCTATCCTGTCACCATGAAACAAATCATGGACATAGCCGACAGCGGAAAGATAATGCCGCCCAAGGCTACATGGTTTGAGCCGAAACTGCGTTCTGGTCTCATCATTCACAAACTCGGATAAGCGACCAAAGTGGACGACCAGTATAAAACGATAAAGACCATAGGCGAGGGATACTACACCGAGAAACGGAGCAAGTTCCTCGCCTTTGCGCATCACATAGACGACAGCGACGAGGCTAAAACCATCGTGGCGGAATACAAGAAGAAGTATTTCAACGCTCGCCACGTGTGCTATGCCTACGCCATTGGCATCGGCGAAGCGGCAGCTACCAGAGCCAACGACGACGGCGAACCGAGCGGAAGTGCGGGCAAACCAATCCTCGGTCAGATAGTAAGCCACGAGATGACCAACGTTATCGTAATCGTCGTGAGATACTACGGAGGCGTTAACCTCGGCACAGGCGGACTGGCCGTTGCCTATAAGACCGCAGCAGCCGAGGCATTGGAAACCGCGGAGAGCGAAGTAAGGCTTGTGGAAGAGACCGTCACCTTCTCCTTTCCCTATCCCATGATGAACAGTGTCATGCGCATAGTGAAGGAAATGGAACCGCGCGTCATAGGCCAAAACTACGACAACACCTGCGAAATAAAGCTGTCCATAAGGAAGTCTGAAGCGCAGATACTACGTGACAGACTGGCCAAATTATCCTTTGAATAATTTTGTTTATATAGGAATAATGCCTACCTTTGCATTCACTTAGAGGAAAGTTGGCAGAGTGACCGAATGCGCTGGACTCGAAATCCGGTATACCCCTTTCGGGTATCGGGGGTTTGAATCCCTCACTTTCCGCAAAGAGAGGCTTCCACAACACTGTGGAAGCCTCGTTTCGTTAATGCTCTTTCCCATCTTGGCTTGTTTCTGCGCAGTGCCTACCTATATGCCCTCACTTGTATTGCTCTATTCGAATGGCTCCGCCAAAGATGCCTGACGGCGTCAAGCTGTCTGATGCCTTGTATATCTGTGGTTGCGCATAGGTGACTCGTTCCGCTTCAGGTAGTCCGGCGTCGCCAATCATGCGGTTTGACAACACGTTGCTCACTCGCAGTTGCAGACTGTTGACACCTTTCTTCAGATAAGGCGACAGGTCGATTGTCCACGGACTGCACCACACAATGCCCACGTCGTGGCCGTTGAGCACCACCTGTACATTGCCGTTTACCGGCGGCAAGCGCAGCAGCCACTGGTTTGCGAGTTCCTTTTTTGTGGCTTTGAACGACATGGAGTAAAGGCAATCGCCCGAATAATACTTTATTCGCGGGTTATTGCTCTGCGTCCAGTCATACAGCGGTTGATTCTTTTGCTGTATCTTTTCCCTCTCAAAGTTCATGTCGCACCGGTCGATGGAGACGACATTTACCGGTTGGTCGTCATAACGGCGAGTGGGTAAACCCACAATCTTTTCGTTGGTCATCACCACAAAGCCAGCCTCGTTAGGCTCCAAGTGCAGTGGCATCGTGAGCTGTTGGTCGTTTCGTGAGGTGCTGCCAATCAGCTGTCGTGTGCCGTCAGTGGGACTCCAGAAATAGGCATAAGGATAGGTCGTGCGGAAGCTGACGGGAGCGTGATAAACCTTTTGACTGTGGTTGGCCACAAAATAGAGGTCGCCGTCAATCAGTTGGCGATGGCTGAACCACAGTGTGCTTGTAGGCTCATGGTCGCTGCTGTCGATCACGTCAGGCACAGACGGTAGCGCGGTTGTAGGTGTGTCAAGAACTTCGGTGGTCACTTCCCAAGTGTAGCCATTCGGCACCGATGGAAGCCAGCGGGCCAACAGTTTGGTGGGAGGCGTTGAGGGCAACTTCACGATGCAGTCAACCACAGGTCGTCCCTGTCGCATCATGGCTGCGCAACGAGACTGATAGTCCCAAAAGCCACGGCTTCCATCCCACAGAGTGTTGTTGCGGTTCAAGCAGTAATGGCGGCCGCCGCCAGTGCTTCCAGGCAGTTTGTCGAGCCAAGGTTGGTAGGCTGAGGCGCACACCACAAACTCATTGATATGGCAAGCGTAGGCAAAGTCGGCCAAAGGCTTCATGTCGGCCAGCGTTTCAGAGAAGTGCATATCGGTGAACGCCTCGGCCGACGCGATGGGTTTGCCGTAGCGGTGGGCTGCCGATGCGCACTCTTTGATGTCGTAGCTGCCGTCTTTGTCGCGTGCCCAAAACTCGCTCTGCGGTTTGTCCACCACACCCTTTGCCCTGAAGTTGTCGGCGGTGATGCTCAGTCCGTTGCCCATGGCCTGTGCCGTGAATGTCATTCCTGCCTCTGTACACAGGCGTTGGATGGTTCCGAGATAGCGGTCGCATATCATGTCGGCAATGGTGAGCCTAACGTCGGCCAGCACACTGTCGGTCTTTTCACCCGAAGCCACCACGTAGCCCAGCATGACGGGCAACCAGGGGCGCAGACTGTATCCGCGACGGCGCAGAAGCTCCTGTTCAAAGTCCTGCGTCCAGTTTTGCGCTCCAGCCTCGTGGCTGTCCATAGTCACTCCAATGGGCTTCACTCCAATGGCCGCGAGCGTGTCGATAATGGGTTTTGTGTAACTGTTCCAGTGTTTAGTAATGTTCAAAAAATAACTTGAGCAAGTTTATTGAATATTCCAATATCCTGTTTTTACGTCTGATTCACCCAGTCTTTTTGCCGTTATTGTGACTTCTTTTCAGTCACATAGCTCGCTATGCTCCTTCAAAGAAGTCAGCAAAACCGCAAAAAATACAGGGCAAACTTGCTCAACTTATTCTTTTCACATTACATAGCATCTCTGTTGGCAGGAGGGTTGGCATCCTCGGAGGGCACCGTACCTCCCACCTTGTGCTTTTTAGTAGCGGCCTTTACTCCGTTTCTATCAAAAACAAAGTCCGAAAGTTCTGCAAATACTGGCAACAACAAGCGGTTGCGCGAAATATTATCACTATTTTTGTGGGATAAATGATTGTTTGAGCGATGAAGCCGAACAAGAACGCTGGTTGAATCGGAGAAAAGATAGAGGCTACAATGGACACGAAAGCAGTAAAACTACAAGAACGGCAGTTTGCAGAAGTGGTGGACATCATTGTCCAACACCGAAGTCATGCGTCAAGGGTTGTCAATGAAGACACCTTGCTCACAGCATGGCACGTGGGCTGCTATGTTTCATCGAAACTGAAAAGTGAGGAATGGGGAAGCAAGGTTGTTACCCAACTTTCGGAATACATCCGTTCGCAGCGTCCCGACATCAAAGGATATAGCAGAAGCAGCATATATAATATGGTGATGTTCTATGAGGAATATTCCTCGGAGGCGTTCGCCATGACTGTGGGAAAATTCTTGAATTCTGAATTTGTGCAGTTGCCAACTGCACAAATAGAAGCGGAGCCTTCGGTTAAAAAAGAAGATGGCGCAATTGTCCAGATGCCGTCTGTACAAATTGTCCAGCCAGTGGTTGGACAAATGCCAAAGGTGCTTATATTGACGACATTGACTAATCATACTGAGATTTTATGCCATTGCAAGAGCAATGAAGAACGTCTGTTCTATATATTATATGCTCATAAGGAACATTTGGCGAAGAGAGAGATGCAACGTTGTATTGCCAACGACACCTATTCTTCATTGCTTGGCAGCAAGAACAGTATGTCCAAGGGGTTGCTGGCGCAATATCCCAATGCTCCCGTCATGTTCAAGGACACATTGTTTCTCGATTTCCTCGGCTTGCCCAAGAAGTACAGCGAGAGCAAGTTGAAAAACGGATTGATAGAACACATGAAGCAATTCATCCTCGAATTGGGTAAGGACTTCATCTTCATGGATCAGGAATATCCGCTTACAGTGGGCGCATCCACCTACAAGGCTGACCTTTTGTTTTTCCATCGTGGACTGCAAGCCCTTGTGGCGGTGGAATTGAAGAAAACAAAATTCCATCCTCGCGACCTCGGACAGCTGGAGTTTTATCTTGAAGCTTTGGACAGAGATGTGAAACGATCCAACGAGAATCCCTCCATTGGCATCATCCTATGCCCAGAGGCAGACCGTGTGGTGGTGGAATATGCCATGAGTCGCAGCATGAGTCCCACGATGATAGCTCAATACAAGCGCATCCTGATACCGCAGGAACGAATGCAGGAGCAACTGAACGAGTTTTGCCAGTTTTTCTTGACAGGAAAGAAAGGCCGCAAGTGATGCTTGAAGTTGTGGGTACAATGAAAAATGAAAATCGCTGCGCACAGAGGAAGACTGTAGTAGGCGCAAGGGTAGGGGGTACGGCGCCCTTGCCGTACCACATGGACAGTCTTTCTATACATTATTATATATAGCCTCTCTGTTGGCAGGAGGGTTGGCGTCCTCGCCGACCCCTTGGCGCAGAAGGTAGCCTGTAGTAGGCGCTGCGTCCCCGCCGCGCCCTTGGGGAAAAGTAATCAATGAAGCTTGATTTGAGCCTATGGCGCAGCGAGGACGCTTCGCCTACTACTGCCTTCCCACTTGGCTTGTTTCTGCGCAGTGCAACTATCACCCTCATGCACATGAATTCTTCACTCTTCACTCTTCGTTCTTTACTCCTATTGTAAACTTCTTTCACACCCTCAAAAATATATGCATAGGATTTGCCCGAAAAATGCATAGGA
>CAVKVO010000073.1:8836-10604 GCA_963659575.1 Prevotella sp. CAG:1031 | reverse complement strand
TTAAACAAAAGAAAAACCAACCCAAAAGAACTGCTATGCCAAACTTAGTAGCGATAGTAGGACGCCCCAACGTGGGCAAGTCCACACTCTTCAACCGCCTCACACAAACGCGCCACGCCATAGTAAGCGACGAGGCAGGCACCACGCGCGACCGCCAGTACGGCAAATGCGAGTGGAACGGGCGCGAGTTTTCAGTAGTAGACACAGGCGGCTGGGTAGTCAAGTCGGACGATGTGTTCGAGGAGGAGATACGCAAACAGGTACTCATCGCCACAGAGGAGGCCGACGTGGTGCTGTTTGTTGTTGACGTGACCAACGGTGTGACCGACTGGGACATGGATGTGGCCAAGATTTTGCGCCGCGTCAAGTTGCCGGTTGTGCTCGTTGCCAACAAAACTGACAACAACACGCAACGCTACTATGCGGCTGAGTTCTACTCTCTCGGTCTCGGCGATCCGTTTTGCATCAGTGCAGCCACAGGAAGTGGCACGGGCGATCTGCTCGACCACCTGCTCACGCTGCTCAAAGCCGACACCGGCGAGACGCTTGAGGAGGGAATACCACGCTTTGCTGTGGTGGGCAGACCCAACGCAGGCAAGAGCAGCATAGTCAACGCGTTCATCGGCGAGGAGCGAAACATCGTGACGGAGATTGCGGGCACCACTCGCGACAGTATTTATACACGCTACGACAAGTTCGGATTCGACTTCTACCTCGTGGACACCGCCGGTATACGCCGCAAGAACAAGGTGTCGGAAGACCTGGAGTTCTACTCCGTGATGCGTTCGATACGTGCCATAGAAAACAGCGACGTGTGCATCCTCATGATCGACGCAACTCGCGGCATCGAGGCGCAGGACATGAACATCTTCCAACTGATACAGAAGAACAACAAGAGTCTTGTGGTGGTGGTGAACAAGTGGGACCTTGTGGAGGACAAAACGCAAAAGGTAATCGACACGTTTGAGGCTGCCATACGCAACAGGATGGCTCCCTTCGTGGACTTCCCCATCGTGTTTGCATCCGCACTGACCAAACAGCGCATATTCAAGGTACTCGAAACCGCCAAGCAGGTATACCTCAACCGCAAGATACGCATAGGCACCACGAAGCTCAACGAGACGCTGCTGCCGCTGATAGAGGCTTATCCGCCACCATCAATCAAGGGCAAATACATCAAAATCAAGTATTGCTCGCAGTTGCCGAACACTCAGATACCTTCGTTTGTGTTCTACGCCAACCTGCCGCAGTACGTGAAAGAGCCCTACAAGCGTTTCCTTGAAAACAAGATTAGGGAGAACTGGACTCTCACAGGGTCGCCCATCAACATTTTCGTGCGCCAGAAATGATGCGAAGAAAAACGTTTATTGCCCGGACACTGGCCGTTTGCCTCTGTCTGGGCGCTCTCTTTTCAGCCTCTTGTGGCGGCGATTCCGAGAAGGAAGACCTGGCCGTGAAGGCTGCAAAGGAGTATTATGACGCCTTGATAGAAGGTCGCTACGTAGAATATGTCAAGGGATTTGCCGACGCCGATAGTCTTCCTCCCTCTTACGAAGAGCAGCTTATGACAAACGCCAAGCAGTTTATGGCTCAGCAAAAAGAGGAACATGGCGGCATCGACAGTGTGCGTGCGGTATATTCACGCACCGATTCCATAGAAAAAACCACCGAAGCCTTCCTCCTCCTCTGCTTCTCCGACAGCACAAAAGAAGAGGTCGTAGTGCCCATGACGCAGCAAGGCAACGTGTGGAAGATGAAGTAAGAGAAG
>CAVKVO010000073.1:0-8539 GCA_963659575.1 Prevotella sp. CAG:1031 | reverse complement strand
CTGTTTCAGCCTTTCCATTTCTGATTTCTTCATTTTCTTCAGCAAATCGCTGGCGAAAATGAAGTCTGTGAGCTTCTCATTGGTAGTGGTCATTATGTCCGAACTGTGTCCCTGCCACTCCTTTGAGCCTTCATATATAAATATAATGTTCTCACCAATGCCCAAAACAGAGTTCATGTCGTGGGTATTGATAACGGTTGTCATGTTGTACTCCTGAGTTATACTGTGCAACAGGGCATCTATCACCAGCGATGTCTTTGGGTCAAGGCCGGAATTAGGCTCGTCGCAAAACAGATACTGCGGATTGAGTGCTATGGCTCGCGCTATGGCCACACGTTTCTGCATACCTCCGGATATCTCTCCTGGATATTTGCCCTGCGCCTCTATCAGATTCACACGGTCAAGGCACGACTGCGCCCTCTTTACACGGTCACGCAGGTTCATGGAAGAGAACATATCGAGGGGAAACATGACGTTTTCGAGCACGGTAAGCGAGTCGAACAGTGCGGCACTCTGGAAGATCATACCCATCTCGCGGCGCAACATAATCTTCTCGCGCTTGCTCATGGCCACGAAGTCGCGCCCGTCGTAGAGCACACTGCCGCTCGTAGGAGTGAGAAGTCCCACGAGATTTTTCATCAGCACGGTCTTTCCCGAACCGCTCTGGCCTATTATCAGGTTGGTTTTGCCGTTTTCAAACACTGTACTGATATCCTTCAGCACCTCTCTGCCGGCAAACGATTTGCTCAAATGCGTTATCTCAATCATAACAAATGGGGTTCTTGGGAGTGTGACTAACTAAGCAGTTGTGTGAGGAAAACGTCGGAACAGAGTATCAGTACGCTGCTGCTCACCACCGCATCGGTGCTCGCCTTGCCCACATTCACCGAACCGCCCTCAACGGTGTAGCCAAAATAAGAGGGAACACTCGATATGATGAACGCGAAGAACAGGCTCTTGAAGATACTCATCCACACAAACCAGGGGTTGAACGAGTGTTGCAGTCCGAGCGTAAGGTCGTCTGGGTTGAGCACCTGGCCGATATAGGCTGTGGCATAGGCACCGAGAATACCCGTGGCTGAACTGAAAATGACGAGAAGAGGCATGATTGTTATCAGGCCAAGTATCTTGGGGAGTATCAAGAAGCACGCCGAATTGACTCCCATGATGTCGAGTGCGTCAATCTGTTGGGTCACTCGCATGGTGCCAAGCTCCGACGCAATGTTGGAACCGACCTTTCCGGCAAGTATAAGACACATGATTGAGGAGGAAAACTCCAGGAGCAGAATCTCTCTGGTGGTGTATCCCGACACCCAGCGCGGCATCCACGGACTCTGGATGTTGAGTTTCATCTGTATGCATATCACCGCTCCGATGAAAAACGAGATGAGTAGCACAATGCCAATCGAGTTGACACCAAGCTGAGCCATCTCCTTTACATATTCCTTAAAGAACATTCTCATCCTTTCGGGACGCTGAAAAGTGCGTCCCATAAGCATGATATATTTGCCCAACGTATCGAGCCAGTTGTATAAAATCATGTTGTTTCCTCCTTTTAAGCAGTCATTCTTTGGCCGCGCCACCGGCTCTTGTACCGTGCAAAAGTAGCAAAAAGGCGAAACAACGCCAAAGATTTCCCCGAATAACGCTATTACTTCACACCCAGCAAAACGCCTTTCAAGCAGATTGTTACAACAATTGTGTAAATATGGGACACTTCATAGACACAGAATATGGCACTACGCCACTAACCTATGAGGGCGCGATGGCTGGAAGTCATAGGAGGTGCGTTGCCCTCACCGCACCAATCGCTCGTCAGAGCGAAAGGACAAATAATCCATAATATGCCACGTAAGCACGAATGAGTACGACGCATCTCCGCACCATTCGTGTTCAAACGCATATCCCTAATCCCAAAATTCATACCGGATTTTGGGATTATAATCCTAAAAAACATACCGGATTTTGGGATTAGGGCATTGTTGGAGCATATAAAGGCGTGGATGCTTCGGGTGTAAATCGTAAGGAATACAACATGAAGAGCCTGCTGCAAAAGAGCCAGATATCCGCATTTTCATATCAACAAACCCGTGAATCGGAGCCTTGCTTTTATGCTTCTTCGAGATGTATTTAGCCATTTGCAATGTTCAACTATGACATTTGCAATGTTCAGCTATGCCATTTGCAATGTTCAGCTAAGCCATTTGCAATGTTCAGCTAAGCCATTTGCAATGTTCAGCTATATATCTTTGCAATGTTCAGCTATGCCATTTGCAATGCTCAACTATACATCTCTACAATATTAGCTCTGCTTCTTCTCAACATCCAGCCTATCTCTTTTGAGCCAGATTGACCTTGTTTGAATGGATTTTCACGCTGCCGCCGTTCTTTGTGAAGGTCAGTTCCTTCATCTGCAAGGCGTGGTTGTTGTGGTCAAACAAGTATGCGGGGTCAAAGGGTTGACCGTTTATGCGACATTCAAAGTGCAGATGCTCCGTTGTGGCGCGCCCTGTGCGTCCGGTAAGCGCTATCACCTGACCGGCTTTCACCTTGTCGCCCACCTTCACGAGGTTCTTCGAGTTGTGACTGTAGAGCGTTTCAATGCCGTTGCTGTGCTTCACACGTATGCAATTGCCGTAGCCTGCGTACTTCTGCGACATCGTTACCACACCGTCAAAGGCTGCGCAGATGTTGTCGTTGGGCTTGGTCTTTATATCTACACCCGAATGACTGCGACCACCTCTGCGGCCGAAAGGACTTATCACCTTGCTGTCTTTCAGAGGATAGCACCACTCGCGCGGAGAGAAACCTGCGAGATTAAGCACCATCTTGTTGCCTTTGGCAAACGGATCGCCACCAGTTTTCTCTTCAGAAGAAGCCAGAGCCGAGTTCTGCTTATCCTCCTTAGTCACACTGATGTCCACGTTTGCACCCGACTTCTTGCAGAGTATAGTCTGTTGCAGCAACCTGTGACTGTTTGTATTGACGATTATTTCGGGGTTAATGCGACCACCGTTAACCATTATGGCCACCATACAAAACGTGCGTCCGTTCTCTCCGCCAACGATAGCCAGCGTTTGGCCAGCCTTTACACGGTCGCCCACGTTGACAAGGTTCTGCGAATTGCGCCAATACACGGTCTCCAGGCCGTTGTCGTGGCGCACTACGATTACGTTGCCCATTGAGTTGTGGTGGCGAGAGAGCCTCACCGTACCGTCGAACATCGACTTTACGGCGTCGCCCTTGGACGTTGTTATCTCGATAGCGTTGTCTTTAGTCACCTTAGCCTTACCCACGGGCAAAGGAAACGAGTAACCGTTTTTGCTCAACGCGGCGAAATCGACCGTGAAAGCGTTCGACTTGCTGAACAAACCCTGCGTGGCAATGCTTATCTGTTGCTTTTCTAATGGAGTGAATGTATCTTTTGCTGAAAGCGGAACGGTGGCCAAGAATATCGCTGCTACCGTTAGCCGTTGTATAATTGTCTTCGTTATGTTCATGTTCAAAGGACTTTATTTATAACCAGTAGGCTTGTTGGATGTTTCGAGGGAGTCAGCCGTTGAGCATTATCCCCGTGAAAATCCGTCCCGAAGCCGCCCCTAAGCGGCGTGCAGAGAAGTATTTGTCGGTGTTGGAATAGGTACATTCGCCCGACATCTGTATGCGTTCCGGATGCAGTCCAGCCTCAACCAGTTGGCGACGGCAACACTCCGGCAGGTCGATGTGCCACTTGTCGGTCATGCGACTGATGCCCGTCATGTCAAATCCGGCTGCGGTGAACTCCTCATACACCTCGTTGCCCACCTCAAACTGGTCTATCGAGATGCCCGGACCTATCACCGCGCTAAGGCCGTCCGCCCTTGTCTTGTATGCAGCAGCCATTGTTGCCACCGCTTTCTGCGCAATACGCGCCACAGTTCCGCGCCATCCGGAGTGTACAGCGCAGCACACACGGTTGGCGGAGTCGTAAAGTAGAATGGGTATGCAGTCGGCTGTTGACACTCCGATGCACACCTGCGGCACGTCAGTCATCAGTGCGTCCACTCCTTCGAGCAGCATTGCCCTGATGTTGACGGGCAGAGAGAGAAATTCCGGGGCAATCTGGCGCACCTCGATGCCGTGGTTCTGATGCGGCAGAATGAGCCTATGGTCAGCTATGCCGAGCGTTGAGCACAGTGCAGCGCGGTTTTTTGCCACCGCATCGGGTTCATCGCCGCAATACGGATTGACGTTCATCTCCCCGAAGTTGCCCGTGCTGAAACCGCCGTGGCGTGTGGTACTGAAAGCGGTTACGCCACTGTCCACGCTGTAGCGCACCAGTTGGGGCGCACTACTCATCGAAGTCCTCCTCGTAGTCGAAGTCTTCCAGGTCGTCAACGTCCTCCACGTCGACGTATTCTATGTCTTCATCCTCGCCCTCAGCCTTCATTTCGGCGTTGAAGCGAGCCATGTCCTTGTCGCGGTGCACCAGAGTTTCCTCGGCAGTGATGCCCTGCAACTTGTTGCTCTCGTTGTTCAGTTCGCGCCAGAGCACGTCCTTCAGTTCGTCAAGTCCCTTGTTTGCCACCGCCGAGATGAACACCACCGGCAGGTCAGCAGGCAGCGTTTCCCTGAGCATCTCCTCCAGTTCCTCGTCCAGCAGGTCGGTCTTCGTCACGGCGAGCACCCTGTGCTTGTCGAGCATCTCCGGGTTGAAGTTGCTAAGTTCGTTGAGCAGTATCTCATATTCACGCTTTATGTCGTCGGTGTCGCCCGGCACCATAAACAAGAGCAGCGAGTTGCGCTCAATATGGCGCAGGAATCTGAGTCCGAGTCCGCGTCCCTCGCTCGCTCCCTCGATGATGCCCGGAATGTCGGCCATGACAAACGACTGGCGGTCGCGGTATTCCACGATGCCGAGCGAAGGTTCAAGCGTGGTGAAGGGATAGTTGGCTATCTTCGGGCGTGCGCTCGACAGAGTGGAAAGCAGCGTAGACTTGCCCGCATTGGGGAAGCCCACGAGACCCACATCGGCCAACAGTTTTAGTTCGAGAATGACAGTAAGCTCCTGCATGGGTTCGCCCGGCTGGGCAAAGCGCGGAGCCTGGTTGGTGGCAGAGCGAAACTGGAAGTTGCCGAGTCCGCCTCTGCCGCCCTTGAGCAGCAGCACTTCCTGTCCGTCGTGGGTCACGTCGCAGATGTACTTGCCCGTTTCGGCGTTGTACACCACCGTTCCGCAAGGCACATCTATATATACGTCCTTGCCGTCGGTGCCGTGACACTTGTTGCGACTGCCGTTTCCGCCGTGTTCGGCAAACACGTGGCGTTCGTATTTCAGGTGGAGCAGTGTCCAGAAGTTATGGTTTCCGCGCAGATACACGCTTCCGCCCTTGCCTCCGTCGCCACCGTCAGGGCCTCCGTTGGGCTGATATTTGACGTGGCGCAGGTGCATTGATCCTCTTCCGCCCTTGCCCGAGCGGCAGTAGATCTTCACGTAGTCCACGAAATTCGTTTCCGGCATGGTCTTTTTTCTGTTTATTTTTGAAGGGCGGTTCTATAAATCACCACATTAATATATATATAATATCCGACGAAATAATTCGCCTAAGCAATTTATAGAACCACCCTATTGTGATGTTATTAGAGGTTTTCTATCACGGCGCAGATGTCACCGAATATGCGGTCGAGCTCTCCGAGTCCGTTGATGTGGTTGTGTATGCCCTCCTTCTTGTACCACTCTATGAGCGGCGAAGTCTGGTTGCGGTATACATTGAGGCGCTTCTGTATGGTTTCCTCGTTGTCGTCGGAGCGTCCGCTTTCCTTTCCGCGCTTTATCAGACGCGTCATCAGTTCGTCTTCCGGCACGTCAAGCTCTATCATTGCGGCGATTTTGTGGCCACGCTCGTTGAGCATCTGCTTCAGAGCCTCAGCTTGCGGTATGGTGCGGGGGAAACCGTCGAAGATCACTCCCTTGTGGTCCTTGCCGAAACTGTCGTACACGCTGGCCAGGATGCTCACCATCAGTTCGTCGGGAATGAGCTGTCCGTTGTCTATGTATCCCTTGGCGGTCTTGCCCAGTTCTGTTCCGTTCTTAATCTCGTTGCGCAGCACGTCGCCAGTCGAGATGTGTCCAAGTCCAAATTTCTCAATCATCAAGTCGCTTTGTGTGCCTTTTCCTGATCCAGGCGCACCGAAAATGACAATATTCTTCATCTTTCTTTTACCTTAAATTTATTGTAGTGTGTTGTTCTAAGTTCCCTTTTCGCGGGTTTCCGGAAAGCCTTTGTAGCCGCGGGTTTGCGGAGGTCTCCAAAAAGTGGCCCAGTTACGGGTCGTAAGTGGCCCGTTTAGCCACCGTAAGTGGCCCAGTTACGGAGCGCAAATGGCCCAGTTATGAGTCGCAAACGTATGCCCTACGTTTATTGACCGGCCAACTTGTATATATTTTTCAGCTGTCTTCCCTGTCCGTTATAGTCGAGTCCGTATCCCACTACGAAGTCGTTGTCTATGGTGAACGCCGCATAGTCGATGTCCAACGGCAGCTCCAGGCGGTCGGGTTTCAGCAAGAGAGTACACACGTGTACCGACTCGGGGTTGCGTGTGCCAAGGGTTTCCTTCATTCTCTGTATGGTTTGTCCCGTCTCAACGATGTCTTCCACAATGATTACCGTACGGTTGGTAAGGTCTTCGTTGATGCCTATCACCTCCTTAACCTTGCCTGTGGAGGTGGTTCCCTGGTAGGATGCGAGTTTGACAAAGGAGATTTCGCACGGTATGTCCATCTCACGCATCAAGTCTGCGGCAAAGATGAACGAGCCGTTGAGCACAGCGAGCAGCAGCGGGTTGCGCCCCTGCATGTCTTCGCTTATCTGTCGGGCAACGGCCTTCACGCGGTTTTTTATCTCGTCCTCGGGTATTGAAGTCTCAAAAGTCTTGTCTCCAATTCTTACAGTTGCCATGTTTATTGGGCGATTTTGTGGCAAAATTACATAAATTCCGCCAATCCATAGTCACTGGTTTACAATAATTTTGTATTTTTGCGCTATGAAGATTTTTACAAGTGCCCAGATACGCGAGCTTGATTCCTACACCATCAAGCACGAACCTATAGCCTCTATCGACCTGATGGAGCGGGCCGCCAAGGCTCTCGCCCACGCCATTGCCGACGAGTGGGACACCAACAGTCCGATGGTGGTGTTTGCCGGGCCGGGAAACAACGGAGGCGACGCCCTTGCCGTGGCGCGTCTGCTTGTGGAACAGGGCTATACGGTCACTGCATATCTGTTCAACATAACCAGCCACTTGTCAGCCGACTGCGAGATAAACAGGAAACGGCTGGAGGAAAACCGCCGCATAAAGGGCTTCACCGTGGTGACACAGGAGTTTGACCCACCGGTGTTGACGGCCGAAACGGTGGTCATCGACGGACTCTTCGGTTCGGGACTGAACAAACCGCTGGCCGGTGGCTTCGCCTCGCTGGTGAAATACATCAACAACTCGCCGGCCAAGGTGGTGAGCATCGACGTGCCGTCGGGACTGATGGCCGAGGACAACTCGTTCAACGTGCGTGCCCACATCGTCAGAGCCACACTCACACTCACGCTCCAGCACATCAAGCTGTCGTTTCTGTTTCCCGAAAACCAGCAGTTCATCGGCCGACTCAAGATACTCGACATCCGCATAAGCAAGGAAGGCATCGACCGCATGGACACGCAGTATGTCCTGGCCGAAGAAAAGACCGTCCGTCCGCTGCTGCAACCCCGAAACCCGTTTGCCCACAAGGGCGAAATGGGCCACGCACTGCTCATCGCCGGCAGCTACGGCATGGGCGGAGCGGCGATATTGGCCGCAAAAGCCTGTTTGAGAGCAGGAGCCGGCAAGGTGACGGTGCACACTCCGAGGGGCAACAACCTGATTATGCAGGTGGCTGTGCCCGAAGCTGTGGTGCAACTCGACAGGGAGGAGACGGCGTTTTCCGAACCTGTGGAAACGGAAGACTACGATGCACTGGCCATAGGTCCCGGTCTCGGTATGTCGGAGAGTGCGGCCATAGCCATGATAGCCCAACTGAGGCGTTCGCAATGCCCCATCGTGGCTGATGCTGACGCGCTGAATCTGCTGTCAAACCACCGGGCGTGGATGCAGCAACTGCCGCAGGGCATGATAATGACGCCGCATCCGAAGGAGTTCGACCGCATGGCTGGACGCTGCACCGACAGTTTTGAACGGTTGTCGAAGGCGGTTGAAATGGCAAAACGCCAACAGATATACATTATATTAAAGGGACACCACTCGGCATTGTGCCTCCCCGACGGCCACGTGCTGTTCAATTCCACCGGAAACGCGGGCATGGCCACAGCCGGAAGCGGCGACGTGCTCACGGGTATCATCACCGCACTGCTCGCCAAGGGGCATCCCCAGGCCGACGCGTGTCTGCTCGGAATGTATCTGCACGGCCTTGCAGGCGACCTCGCAGCCAAGGAACTGGGTGAGGAAAGCCTCGTGGCAAGCGACATAATAGCCTTCTTGCCCAAGGCATTCAAGGCGTTGAACGATTAAA
>CAVKVO010000072.1:0-10711 GCA_963659575.1 Prevotella sp. CAG:1031 | reverse complement strand
AGGGTGGTTCTATAAATTAGCTTTGGCAGATTGCGAGTCTATTTTCGAGGTCAATGTGTCTGCGAGTAAGGGAGTATAGCGGCCCGAAAATCGTGCCAATTTATTCTTTTACCGTCACTAAGTCGTGTTTTCGCATTTTATCCCTATATTTGCACTTACGGGCTTTCTTGCCCGTTCAATGAATAACAGTATATAAATAAAGGTGGACAGAGAATCCGCCCCTTGAAAAACAGAGAAAAGCGATGGGAACAAACATACCGGCTGAATGGAATAAGTTTTATCTGAAAGACGTGTCGTTCGTGAACCTTATGACGCGCCGCATATTCAATGTGTTGATAGTTGCCAATCCATACGACGCCTTCATGCTTGAAGACGACGGACGCGTTGACGAGAAGATTTTCGACGAGTATATGGACTTGGGTATGCGCTATCCGCCAACGTTCACGCAGGTGAGTACCACGGAGGAAGCCGACAAGGTGCTCAAGTCCACAGGCATAGACCTCGTGATATGTATGCCGGGCAACGCCGACAACGACGCGTTCGACGTGGCGAGAGCAGTGAAGTCGGCTTCACCAGGAACACCGTGCGTGGTTCTCACCCCGTTCTCCCACGGCATACGAAGGCGTATGCTCAACGAAGATTTGTCCATCTTCGACTACGTGTTCTGCTGGCTTGGCAACACCAATCTCATCTTGTCCATCATCAAATTGATAGAGGATAAGATGAACATTGAGCACGATATCCGCGAGGCCGGAGTGCAGATGATACTGCTTGTGGAAGACAGTATCCGTTTCTATTCATCCATACTTCCCAACCTATACAACTATATATTGCTGCAGAGCAAGCGACTTTCCACCGAAGCCCTCAACCCCCACGCCGCGGCACAGCGCAAGCGCGGACGACCAAAGGTGGTGTTGGCGCGAACGTATGAGGAGGCTATGGCTCTGTATGACCGCTATGCCGACAACACATTGGGCGTAATCAGCGACATAAGATTCCCCATCAATGGTGAGAAAGACCCCGAAGCGGGCTTCAAACTGATGCGCGAGATTAGGCGCAGAGACGAGTTTGTGCCGCTGATACTGCAAAGTTCGGAGGCCGAAAACCGCGAACAGGCCGAACGGGAAGGCTTCCGGTTTGTTGACAAAAACTCCAAGACGATGAGCATCGACCTGCGCAACATCATGGAGGAGCACATGGGCTTCGGCGACTTCATCTTCCGTGACCCAAAGACCCACAGGGAGATAATGCGCATAAGGAGTCTGAAGGAACTGCAGGACAACATCTTCAAGATTCCCTACGACTCGATGCTCTACCACATACGCCGCAACCACATGAGCCGGTGGCTGTGTGCAAGGGCGATATTCCCCGTATCGGCGTTTCTGAAACACGTGACTTGGGACAAACTCCAGGACGTTGACGCTCACCGACAGATTATCTTCGACGCGATAGTGCAATACCGCCGCATGAAAAACGTGGGCATCGTGGCCGTGTTCGACCGCGGTAAGTTTGACGCCTACGGCCATTTCGCCCGCATCGGCGACGGTTCTCTGGGTGGCAAGGGGCGCGGTCTGGCCTTTCTCGACAACATCATAAAGCGCCATCCCGAACTGCAACGCTTCGACAACGCCGCGGTTTCCATACCCAAAACGCTCGTGCTGTGTACGGATGTGTTCGACGAATTTATGGAGAGAAACAACCTCTACCAGATTGCACTGAGCGACGCGTCGGACCAAGACATACTCGACAGTTTCCTCAAGGCGCAGTTGCCCGACACGCTGATAGCCGATTTCTTCACGTTTTTCGATGCGGTAAAAGCTCCGATAGCCATCCGTTCGTCGTCGCTTCTGGAGGATAGCCACTATCAACCCTTTGCCGGAATATACTCCACCTACATGATTCCGTATCTCGACGACAAGTATGAGATGTTGCGGATGCTGGCTTGCGCCATAAAGGGAGTGTATGCTTCGGTGTACTACGGCGACTCCAAGGCTTACATGACGGCCACAAGCAATGTGATAGACCAGGAGAAGATGGCCGTGATACTGCAAGAAGTGGTGGGCAAACGGTATGGTGACCGCTTCTATCCCAACTTCAGCGGTGTGCTGAGGTCGCTGAACTACTACCCCATAGGCGACGAAAAGGCAGAGGAAGGCATAGCGAGCCTCGCTCTCGGACTGGGTAAATATATCGTAGACGGCGGTCAGACGCTGCGCGTGAGTCCGTCGCATCCCAACCAGGTGTTGCAAACGAGTGAGATGGAAACGGCACTGCGCGACACCCAGACGCGGTTCTATGCCCTCGACATGAAACACACAGGTGAAGACTTCAAGGTGGACGACGGTTTCAACATACTCAATCTGAGAGTGAAAGAGGCCGACAAAGACGGTTCGCTCAACTATATAGCCTCCACGTATGACCCGTATGACCAGGTGATTCGCGACGGAATATACGAAGGAGGGCGCAAGGTGATCACCTTCAGCGGTGTGCTTAGGCATGGCGTGTTCCCCTTGCCCGAACTGTTGCAAGACATACAGCGGCTCGGAACGGAAGGGATGCGCCGTCCGGTGGAGATGGAATTTGCCTGCAACCTCAACGATGACCGTACCGGAGAGTTGTATCTCTTGCAGATACGTCCCATAGTGGACAGCAAGCAGAAGCTCGACGAAGACCTCGACACGATACCCGACGACAAGTGTCTGCTGCGTTCCGACAATTCGCTCGGCCACGGCATTTGCGACGAGGTGCAGGATGTGATATATGTGAAGACTGACGACAACTTCACCGCGGCCAACAATCCGGCCATTGCGCGCGACATGGAAAAACTCAACAGGCGCTATCTTGACGAAGGGCGCAACTATATCCTCGTGGGACCAGGTCGTTGGGGTTCGAGCGACTACTGGTTGGGAGTGCCTGTGAAGTGGCCTCACATCAGTGCGGCGCGCGTTATAGTAGAGGTGGAGCTGAAGAACTATCGTGTAGACCCGAGCCAAGGCACCCATTTCTTCCAGAACTTGACTTCGTTCGGTGTGGGCTATTTCACCATAAACACAGCCACCGGCAACGGTATCTTCCGCAAGGACATTCTCGACAGTATGCCCGCCGTGGCCGAAACGGAGTATGTGCGCTGCGTAAGGTTTGCCTCTCCGCTCCGCATAATGATGGACGGTAAGCGGCAAAAGGGACTTGTGCTTTACGGTGAATAAATCTTTGGTATTGGTGTAAAAAGCCCTTGTCTTAACAAAATGTAACTTTGTGCATGAAGTTTTCCCCGTTTACGCTTGGTGTATACTGCGCTTTTCCTTATTTTTGCGATATATCACTAACACAGTGATAGAGATAGATGGCCTTAGAGGCATGAATAAGTAACCTTAAAACTGATATTACTATGAACGTGGAAAGAATTATGCAGCAGCTGGAGCAGAAGCATCCGGGTGAATTGGAGTACTTGCAGGCAGTGAAAGAGGTGCTGTTGTCTGTGGAAGACGTGTACAACAAGCATCCAGAGTTTGAGAAAGCCAAGATAATCGAGCGCATTGTCGAGCCGGAGCGCGTGGTTACTTTCCGCGTACCTTGGGTGGACGACAAGGGTGAAGTACACGTAAACCTCGGTTATAGGGTGCAGTTCAACAGTGCCATCGGTCCGTACAAGGGCGGTTTGCGCTTCCATCCGTCGGTGAACTTGTCCATATTGAAGTTCCTCGGCTTTGAACAAACATTCAAGAACGCGCTCACTACGCTGCCCATGGGCGGCGGCAAAGGTGGTGCGGACTTCTCTATCCGTGGTCGTTCCGACAATGAAGTGATGCGCTTCTGCCACTCGTTTATGACCGAACTCTACCGCGTGATAGGTCCTGAAGAGGACATACCGGCCGGCGATATAGGTGTTGGAGCACGCGAAATCGGCTACCTTTTCGGTATGTACAAGAAGCTTACCCACCGTTGGAACGGCGTTCTGACAGGCAAAGGACTGGAATGGGGCGGTTCCAGAATACGTCCCGAGGCCACTGGTTACGGTGCTTTGTACTTCGTAAACCAGATGCTTCAGACCCGCAACATCGACATCAAGGGCAAGACAGTGGCCATAAGCGGTTTCGGCAATGTGGCATGGGGAGCAGCGAAGAAGGCCACCGAACTTGGCGCAAAGGTCATAACCATATCGGGACCCGACGGATATATATATGATCCGGCAGGCATTTGCGATGAGAAGATAGACTATATGCTGGAACTCCGCGCCAGCGGCAACGACGTTTGTCAGCCCTATGTGGAGGAATTCCCCGAGGCTACGTTCTTCGAAGGCAAGAAACCGTGGGAGGTGAAGTGCGACATAGCACTGCCGTGCGCCACACAAAACGAACTTGACGGGCACGATGCCGACCTGCTTCTGGCCAACAAACCGCTGTGCGTGGCCGAAGTTTCCAACATGGGATGCACCGCTGAGGCTGTGGAGAAGTTCACCGCGGCCAAGCAACTCTTCGCTCCGGGCAAGGCAGTCAACGCCGGAGGTGTGGCTACATCGGGACTGGAGATGACGCAAAACGCCATCCGACTCACTTGGAGCGAGGCGGAAGTGGACGAAAAACTGCACTACATCATGCACAGCATACACGAACAGTGTGTGAAATACGGCAAACAGCCCGACGGATTCATCGACTACGTGAAGGGCGCCAACATCGCCGGATTCATGAAGGTGGCCAATGCCATGATGGCACAGGGCATAGTATAAACCTAAAGACCATAGATGAAGTTTAGGATTTTAGCGACAGCAATCATTTCAATGTTAAGCTTTGCCACTCTGGATGCCCAAAACGTCCAGAGGGGCAAGGCTTCTTTTTATTCCAAACGAGCCACTGGAGCGAGGGCGAGCAGTGGCGAAAAGATCCATCACGACAGCCTTACCTGTGCCCATCGCACCTATCCGTTTGGCACAATGCTGAAAGTAACGAACATCACCACGGGCAAATCTGTCAACGTGAGGGTCATTGACCGTGGCCCCTTTGCCCGCGGACGCATCATAGACCTGTCGTGGGCGGCGGCAAAGGAGATAGGTATGCTTGCGCAAGGCATAGCCACGGTGGTGGTGGAAAGGGCAGACAACCTGATTGTGCCGTTCAAACCGGAGCCTGAAGACCATCTCTTTGAACTCGATTTCGAGCGACTGGCGAGCGACGACACCGACGGCGTGCAACCGAGTTGGCAGGAAATGAAGGACGCCGTTGCGTCCGGAAACAAAGCCCACGGGCGGAAACATGGCAATAACGCAAAGAACGCACAGGGCAAACATGCCAGCCATGAGCAGCAGACCGCGCACAACAAGCAAACTGCTGATGCAAACAAGCAGCATACTACGCATGGTAAGCAAACCTCTGATGCCAATAAGCAGTCGCAAACACACAACAAACAAGCCTCAAACAGGCCTGCGACAAACCACAAATAGTCCGGTGAAGATGCCTTTTTTAGGCGTTTTCACTTCATGAGTAGCTCTGTGAAGACTTCTTTTTCAAGGCGTTTTCACTTTTATGTTGTATTTTTGCAACCATAAAACCACACAAAACGTGCCATTTATGAGGACGCTCGTTAAACTCACATTCATGCTTTCCGCTATCTTCTTCGCCTTTTCGTGTGGAGAAAGTGGAAATCATGGAGTGCTTTCCGAGCGGTCTTTGGCCACGGCACTGGCCAACAAAGACAGCGCAAACCTATACTTGAAGACGGTTGGCGAGGCCGATACCGCAGGCGGCAAGGAGCAAACCGCACGGCTGGAGATGCTCCGCGCCATAGCCAACTTCCACAACGGCGTGAAGCCAAAAGACGTGTCGGCGGCTGCCATGCTGCAAGACAGATATGCCGACAAGGGCAAATCGGAACTGAAAACCATCGCCATGCTGTGTTCGGCTCTCATCTATGCGGGACTGAACGAGAACGACAAGGCCGTGAAACTCTTTTCCATGGCAGAGAAAGCCGGTGGGAATGAGGTGTCCATAAGCACCCTTTTCGTGTTGTACAAGCAATGGGGATGGACGCTAAGGTCGGAGAAACCATACACCGAAGCCATAGACAAGTTCAAGAAGGCCGAGCGGTGCGCCGTGCGGATGGGTGACTACGCCAAGGTGGCGCAGGCGATTGACCTCCAGGGATGGGAATGTTTGTATGCCGGAGACAATGAGAAAGCCCTGCAAATGTTCGACCGCGCCATAAGCATTGCCTCTGCTCATGCCACGTCAAACATCGGGATGCTGCTGAAAAGCAAAGCCTCGGCACTCGAAATGTCTGGCCGGCACAGCGAGGCACTGGCCGTTATTGAACAAGCCATTGCCCAGTTGCGCAACGGCAACCGTCATCCGCTCATGGCCATAAAGGGCGTTGTGCTCACAAGTCTCGGTCAGTTTGACTCCGCAAGGGTATACATCAACCGCGGAAGACAGAACGACAACTTCTATCAAAGGGCTTCCTACCTCTATGACATGAGTGCTTTGGAGGAAGCGATGGGCAACTACAAGGCGGCGTTGGCATACAAGTCGGCCTATGCCGCCACGCTCGACTCGATGTACAACCAGCGTCACGACACCGAACTGGTGAAAGTGCAACGGCTGTACAACTACTCAGTGATTGCAGCCGAACGCAACAAGTTTGCCAACGAAAGCCAACGTCGCGGCATAGCCATCGTAGCCATCGTGATGCTGGGCGTTGCCATTGCCGCAATTGGCACGTTGTGCTACCAAAGGTGGCGCAGGCGCATGACCGAGGCGATGATGACGAAGGAGAAGTTGCAGAGTCGCAGCATTGCGCAGATGAAAGACCGCAACTACGAGTTGATGAAGACCATCCAAACCATGCAGGAGAAGGAGGCCAGTCTGCTAAACAGTCTCACCGACAAGGAACTCATGGTGGAAGACCTGCGCCGACAGCAGCGCAAACTGAAGGAAACCATCATGCAGACCGACGAGGCCATAAGGAAGATTGAGGCTTTGAAGGGCATGAACGAGCACAAAAAGATTATGTCGGCCAAGGAGATTGCGCTCTCGCCGACGGAGATGGCAAACATAATAGAAGCGGTAAACCTCTGTTACGACAACTTCACCGACCGACTTGTGGAGCGCTTCGGCGACCTCTCTACCGAAGACCTGTGCCTGTGCTGCCTGCTCAAGATGGACACCAACGCGCAAGACCAGTGCATACTGCTCAACACCACCGACTCAACCCTGCGCAAGAGGAAGTACAGACTGAAGAACAAGAAGATGGCTCTGGCCGACGGTTACGCCTCGCTTGACGACTTCGTGAAGGCTTTTTGACGCTTGTCAAACGGCCTTGTCCACAACGAAAAGACTCCAACCGTAACTTATTCCGCTGTTTTATAGCGCGTTATGCGCATGGGCTGATTGTGCTCCTGTCCACAACGCACAGGCTTTGTTGTTGCCAATGCCACGACTTTTCTCCGTAACTTTGCACCCACAAACACAACAGCGGGGTGCGCACCGCAACGTATGGCAACTGAGGCTTGGCGCACCGGGCCGACGACAAACACACACAAACATGAACATCTTTACAAAGCACACTTGCGCCGTGGCGTTGACGCTGGCATTGGCACCGGTGGCCGTGGCGAATGCGGAGGAGAAAGAGTTGACTCTGAACGTGGCAGAGGCAGGAACACTGTCGACACTCATTGAGAGCGGACAGGAAAGCAGCGTGACTTCACTGACGCTCACGGGCAAACTGAACAGCACCGACATCAAATTCCTGCGCCGTTTGGCCGGAGTGGACGAGTATGGCGACAAGGTAGTGGGCAACAGTCTTGCCCACATTGACATGGCCGGAGCCGATATCGTGGCCGGAGGCGAACCTTACTTTTACACCTACACCACGGTGGACAGCATAGTGGGCGACTTTTTCTTTAACAGGTGCACACAGATAGAGTCGTTCCGCATGCCCACTTCGGCCAAGGGCATCGAGTGGTCGGCGTTTGAGGGCTGCACAGGTATCACCGAATTTGCCGTTACCGACAGCGTGCGCTACATAGACAACGACGCGTTCAGGGACTGTTCAAACCTTGCTGCCGTTACGCTCGGTTCCAGCGTGGAGACTATCGACGGCTACGCCTTCATCGGCTGCACCGCACTCCAGAGCATAGCCCTGCCCAAGAGTGTCAGCACCATCGGCGAGTTTGCCTTTTCGGGTTGCACAAGTCTCACTTCGGTAAACATTCCGGCGGCAGTGGAGACCATAGGCATGTTCGCCTTTTCCGACGACTCGCAACTTGCGTCTGTTGACATTGCCGACGGCGTGAAGAAGATAGGTATGGACGCCTTCGACGGTTGCGCATCGCTGACTTCAATCGTCATCCCAAATTCTGTTGATACCATCGGTGAGGGTGCTTTCGACGGCTGCGAATCGCTCACAAACATCGTGCTTCCGTCGGGTCTTACCGCCATTTCGGAGGGTATGCTCAGCAACTGCACCAGCTTGGAGCGCATCGTCATTCCCGAGAGCGTCACATCGATAGGCGAGACTGCCTTTTGCTATGATGAGGCTCTGCTTGAAGTGAACATCCCCGACGGCGTTGCCGAGATTGGCGACGATGCCTTCTTCGACTGCTTGAGCATGACCAAGGTCCACTTGGGCAGTGGCTTGACCACACTTGGCGAAGACGTGTTCAAGTTCTGCGACGCCTTGCAGACCATCGAGGTGGCCGAGGACAACGAGGTTTACTCATCCGTTGACGGTGCTCTGCTCAGCGGTGACAAGACCACACTCGTGTTCCTTCCGCCAGCAAACAGTGAGGACTACACCGTGCCGGCATCGGTGACTACCATTGGAGCCAGTGCCGCCGTAACCAACAAGGCACTGCGCAAGGTGACCATCCACGACGGTGTGGAGACAATAGGCCACGATGCATTCGCCTTCTGCGACAGTTTGCGCTCGGTGGTGATAGGCAGTGGCGTCACTGAGATAGGCGACGACGCATTCTTTATGGACGAGGCACTGGAGGAGATACACTGCCGCATAGCCGAACCGCTGGAGATTGACGAGTATGTGTTCTGGGGTCCCGACGTGGAGAAGTGCGTGCTCTATGTGCCCGAAGGTTCTGCCCAGGCATACAGTGAGGCCGAAGTGTGGAAGGAGTTTTTGAACATAACCGAAGAAACCACCACATCCATAAAGTCCGCAAAGACCACTGGCGACATCATCACCGTGTATGGCATGGACGGCACCAAGGTGTATGAGGGCGCAAAGGATGGCTTCAAACCCTCGCGCAAGGGCGCATATATAATAAAGGTAGGATTAAAGACAGTGAAGGTGGCGATGTAAAAAGCGACCTCATCACTACATAAACACCAAAGCGGCTCCGCAATTGCAATGATTGCAGAGCCGCTTTGGCGTTTATGTTTCCTTTGAGTGTGGTTTGGAAATTACTTCTTTGCCGTATTCACCACAAACTCTTTTATCTGCGAAGTGATTTCGTGGTTGCCCTGAACCACGGCGATTTTCAGTACAATCTGGCCGTTCTTGAGGCGGTTGTCGGCAAACACGGTGGCGGTGTAGCGCACTCCGCGGTGAGGCGCAATGCTTTCCACGCGCAGTCCCGGCGAAATGTGTACGTGCTTGTTGCCGGTTGTTTCCACCACAGTGGGCTGCACGTCATACAGAGTAACGTCCGAACTGTTCATTATCTCGAATGTCACCTTGCTTGTCTCGCCTGCATGGAGTATGCCGTCGCCGTTGCCGTCAACGAAAGTGGCGTTGCGCACCTCAATGAGCGAGTTGTATTCAATCTTGTAGCCTTGGATGGCGTGCTCCAACTGGTCCACCGACACTGTGCGCGGCGTCACCGTGGTGAAAGCCTCATGGCCGTTGGGCTGCTGACCGGCCGTCTGTCCACCGTTCGTAGAGGTGGTGTTGCCCGTGGACGGCTCCATCACGATGCGGTCGTCGCCACTGTTTGTCGGGTCGAAATTGCCGTTGTTCTGACCATAGTTCTGACTGTAGCCGTTGCCGTAGTTGTTGTTGGCATAGCTGCCGGTGTTGTAGCCGTAGTTGTCCGAACCGTAACCGTAGTCGGAGCGACCGTACTGGGCGTCGCGACTCTCGCGGTATTGGCGGTATTTCTCCTGCTGCGCCCTCTCGTTGGCACTGCCTACCGCAGCTCCTGCCACCGCTCCAGTGGCCATGCCGAAGATTGTTCCCACGTCACTGCCGCGTGGTCCGCCGGATATTCCGCCAATGGCCGAACCGAGAATTGCGCCGAAACTGGCTCCTGTCAGTGCTCCGTCGCCGGTGCTGTAGCATCCTGAGAGCAGCGTCACGATGCAAACCGAATATAAAACGAGCTTTTTCATGTTCTTGTTCCTTTCTTGTTTGATGATTGCAAAGTCAGTGCAAATGAGCGCAATGAAAGCTTGCTTTCAAATTGCCGAGTGCAGCTTTGACTTCTGCAAAGTTACAAATAAGTTTGAAAAATGTACAGTTTGCGTCGTTTAATGCGATATTTTGCCATGTTAAACGCCGTTTTTGGCCATCGTAAACGAGGTCTTTGCGGCGTTTTGCAGGCTTCTCTTTCAGAGGGGTCGAAAAACTGTAAGGAAAACGAGGTTGTTTGCTTACAGTATCTCTTGTGGATAAAACATACAAACCGAACTGTAAGCAAAACTAACCAGTATGGTTTCGGACTGTAAACGGCCTCTTTACGATCGTAAGTAGGCCATTTACGAGTCGT
>CAVKVO010000071.1:0-10748 GCA_963659575.1 Prevotella sp. CAG:1031 | reverse complement strand
ACTCAAAGCACCGCACAAAGCGCACCTTTGACGTGAATTTGTTCCGCAAGAAGTTTTACTATGTGGAGGAAGATTGCTGGATAAGCCTTAAGATCAGCGCCGCAGGTCTGCGTCTCATAAATAAGGTAGGTTTGGATGCAGCCTTGAAGCAGGCTGTGGCAAAAGGCTACTGTGACTGGAAAGACATCAAAGTTATAGGAGACTAATAATCATGGCAAAGAAAACCAAAGGCAACAGAGTGCAGGTCATCCTGGAATGCACCGAAATGAAGAACAGCGGTCTCCCCGGAACAAGCCGTTACGTAACGACAAAGAACCGCAAGAACACTCCTGAGAGAATGGAGTTGATGAAGTACAATCCCATCATGAAGAAGATGACACTTCATAAAGAAATCAAATAAACTCTTGAAAGGATTTTAGAATATGGCAAAGAAAACCGTCGCAACCCTCCACGAAGGCTCAAAGGATGGTCGCGCATACTCAAAAGTCATCAAGATGGTAAAGAGCCCCAAGACTGGTGCTTACATCTTTGACGAGCAGATGGTTCCCAATGAAGATGTGAAAGATTTCTTCAAGAACTAATAGAAAAGAAAGCGCAATAAAACAAAACGGCGAGCAGTCTGTGCGGAAGTCGCAAGGCTGAACAATACAGACATTCGTCAAATATTCGCTACATTTATAGGAGGCCGGTTCGAGCAGAACCGGCCTCTTAATGTATATTGAGGTGGTTGTGTGAGTTGGTGTAGCTCGACGGCTTTGTCGTTTCTTGGGTGGGTGTAAAGATGAATATTGTGGTGTCCTGATTTTCTTTACTGACGCTATACTTACGATGTTTCAAATAAATTATGTAACTTTGCTTTCCAAATGAAAGCTCTTGAATTGCAAGCCATAAAACAGAGATACAACATCGTGGGCAACTGCGATGCGCTGAATCATGTGCTTGACGTAGCCCTTCAGGTGGCTCCGACGGACCTTAGTGTGCTCATTGTCGGTGAGAGTGGTGTGGGAAAGGAGATTATTCCGCACGTGATACACGACAATTCTCCGCGCAAGCGTGAAAAATATTTCGCGATAAACTGCGGTTCTATTCCCGAAGGCACCATCGACAGCGAACTATTCGGTCACGTGAAGGGTTCGTTTACGGGTGCTGTCAACGACAGTCCGGGATATTTTGGCGTGGCAAACAAGGGTACATTGTTTCTCGACGAAGTAGGAGAACTGCCCATAGCTACGCAGGCTCGTCTGTTGCGTGTGCTTGAAACGGGGGAATATATACCCGTGGGCGCAACGGAAGTGCGCAAGACAGATGTGCGCATTGTGGCAGCTACGAACGTGAACATCAAGCAGGCGATAAGCGAAGGACGGTTTAGGGAAGACCTCTATTACCGCCTTAACTCCATACCAATACAGATGCCTCCGCTGCGCGATCGTGGCGAGGATATCGCTCTCTTGTTCAGACTCTTTGCCATGCAGATGGCTGAGAAGTACCGGATGGAAAAGGTAACTCTGACCGAAGGTGCTAAGCAGATGCTCTTGCACTACAAGTGGCCGGGCAATGTGAGGCAGTTGAAGAACATAACCGAGCAGGTCTCGATATTGAGTCCGCAACGACTCATCGACGAGGAAACGCTGTCGCAGTTCATTCCGAAGGACGAAGAGAGCACTCAGCTTGCCACCATAACCAAGCAAACCGACCACAGTTTTGAGAGCGAAAGGGAAATCCTCTACAAGATATTGTTTGAGTTGCGCGGCAATGTTGGTGAACTCCGGCGCGAGATGCTTGCCATGAAGAAGCAGATGGAGCAGTCGGGAAGCACGCGAACCATTAGGGAAGACAATGAAACGAACCTGCCGGCAGCGTCTCCGGCGGCATCGCATCCGCACATTTATATACAACAACCGTCCAAACCCGATGTCGAAGAGGCTGAAGCTGAGGAGTATATAGAGCCGCAGAAGGAACCGGAAAATCTGAACCTTACTGTGCTTGGGCGCCAGATGATAGAAAAAGCTCTTGAGCGCAACGGCGGCAACCGTAAGAAGGCTGCACGGGAACTTGGCATATCCGACCGCACGCTTTACAGAAAGATAAAGCAGTTCGGATTGGAAAACAAAGAAGAGTAGGGTGTGGCCTGCGTATACATCTATGGATAACGGAATCAAAAACGGAATGAGCAAGTACAGGACAATGTGGCAAAAGACGGATAACGGTATGGCAAACAGCGGACAAAGTTGCGGTGTGTTGTCGTCCGGTGTGTCTGCTTTGTGCTCTAAAGTATTCTATATGCAACGAGTGAAAGCACCAAGAATGGCGACTGCGCTAAGAGTCGCAGCCGTATGTCTCACCGTGGTGTTGCTTGCGGCGTGCTCCATTTCGTATAAGTTCAACGGAGCGAGCATCGACTATACCAAAACCAAGACGATACAAATAGCTGAATTTCCCATACGTTCAAGTTATGTTTGGGGACCGATGGCGAGCATTTTCAACAACAAGTTGAAGGATACGTATGCCGACAACACCCGTCTGATACAGGTGAAGCGCAACGGCGACTTGAAGCTTGAGGGCGAAATTACGCAATACAACCAACGCAACAAGGCTGTGACCAGCGAAGGAAGTTCTGCTCAGACCGAACTTTCAATGACTGTAAACGTGCGTTTCACCAACAATGTCAATCATAAGGAAGATTTTGAAAAGCAGTTTACAGCTACCGCGACCTATGAAAACACTCAGACTTTGAGTGCCGTGCAGGAGGATCTTGTGACGCAGATGGTGAAGACAATAACCGACCAGATATTCAACGCAACAGTGGCTAACTGGTAATCCGGGCGCAATGGACATAGCAGAGCTGATAAACCACACCGAACGACTTGACCGAGAGTCTCTCTATGAACTCCGTTCCATGTTGGCCGTCTACCCTTATTTTCAGACGGCCCGGTTGCTTATGCTCAAAAATCTCTATCTGCTACATGACCCTACGTTCGATGAGGAACTGCGCCGAGCCGCCGTTTACATAACCGATCGGAGTGTAATCTTCCAGATGATTGAGGCTGCGCATTATCGCATGACGCCCGTTGCAAAGGAACGTAAAGATGCCTCGGCCAACGGCAAAGAAACATCTGCCAAGCAGAAAGAGAACAGAACCATCTCGCTGATAGACAATTTCCTCGACACAATACCGAAAGAGGAACCTGCGGAAGAGCAGAAAAAGGAGTCAAAGAAGCGGAAGCCCACTCCGGCCGATGCGGCAGTGGACTATGTTGCTTATCTCATGGAACTCGAAAGTGAGGAGGACGAACAGCCCAAAGACGATGCTCCGCAAATGAAGGGACAGAGTCTGATTGACGACTTCATCAACAGTGGACAGGGGAAGATAGTGCTCAACGAAAATCCGCAGTTCGTTCCGCAGATAGACGATAACTCCAGCGGCGGTGCTGATGGCGGCAAGGACGGTGAAGAAAGCTATTTCACGGAAACATTGGCACGTATATACATAAAACAGGAACGATATTCAAAGGCTTTGGAAATTATTCAGCGGTTAAGTTTGAATTATCCAAAAAAAAATGCTTACTTTGCAGACCAAATACGTTTCCTGGAGAAACTTATAATAAACAACAATAAAAAAACAGATTAATCAAAATGGGACTTTACACATTGTTTCTGATCTTCATCCTAATCGCAGCGGTGCTCATGATTTTTATCGTGCTCATCCAGGAGTCAAAAGGCGGAGGTCTTTCTTCAAGCTTCGCTTCGTACAACCAAATCGGTGGCGTGCGCAAGACAACCGACTTTATCGAAAAGATGACATGGGGACTGGCTATTGCGATGGTCGTGATAAGCGTTGCTTGCGCATACGTTGCTCCTCAGGCTTCAACAGAAAAGTCGGTTATGGAAGGCGTGGAGAATCCTACAGCCAATCCTAACAACCTTCCCGGTTTTGGAGCAAGCCAGACTAAGCCTGCAGCCGGCAATGCTGACGCTGCAAAGGGAAACAGCCAGACAGCTGCTCCGGCAAGTAACCAGACAGCTCCGGCAAGTCAGGCTGCACCGGCAGAAAAGAAATAAAGCTTAAAGGTTTGTTTAGGCCACTCGGCAAGCCAAATGTTAAAGATGGAGTGGATAAAGGAGAGCATGGAGGATACGTTCTTTCGTGCTCTCCTTTGTGTTTGTTTAGAGCGGGTTTTGTCCAACGAGTGTAGGTTTTATTGTCAGCGACAATTGCTATTGTAGTATGTCGTAAACTAAGGACCTGTAGTATGTTGTGAACTAAGGGCTTATGAAGAATAAGCTTGTCGTGGGGCTTTTCTTGGATTGGGATGGGAATAAAACTAATAAAAGGTTCTTGTTTATTGTAGTTGTATTCGTTCTTTTTGACCGTTGTTTCCTGTCTTGTTTTTGCTGTTGGCTTGTTTGCGAAGTTGCAAACGCCATAACGGCGAAAACGGAAGTTTGGAACAGGTTCAAGGCAGAGGGCTTTCCGTATTGTAACCAGAGGGCTTCTCGTATTGTAACCAGAGGACTTTCCGTATTGTAACTAGAGGGCTTCTCGTATTGTAACCAGAGGACTTTCCGTATTGTAACCTTTTGTAAAAAGGCGAAAAAAACGCCCGTTTTCGGATTATATTTCATACATTTGCACGATTAATAAAACGTTATTTTTCGTATGGAATACAAAGAGACAGCCATCAAAGGTGTTTATATAATAGAACCGCGCGTGTTCAATGATGCCCGCGGATACTTCTTTGAGGCATGGAAAAAGGAAGAGTTTGAGCAGAAAATCGGCAAGATTGAGTTCGTTCAGGACAATGAGTCTAAGTCAAGCTACGGCGTTTTGCGCGGACTGCACTATCAGAAAGGTGAGTTTTCTCAGGCAAAACTGGTGCGTGTGATAAAGGGCAAGGTGTATGATGTGGCCGTAGACCTGCGCAAGAGCAGTCCCACGTTTGGCAAATACGTAGGTGTGGAACTGAGCGAAGACAACAAACGTCAGTTCTTCATTCCGCGCGGCTTTGCCCACGGCTTCGTTGTGATGAGCGAAGAGGCCATATTCACATACAAGGTGGACAACATATACGCACCACAGCATGAGGCAAGCATACGTTTCGACGACGCCAGCCTTGGCATAGAGTGGCCGGTTGACTCCAAAGACGTGCTCACGAGCGAGAAAGACCTGAAGGGATGCACGCTCGAAGAGGCTGAGGTGTTTGACAATCTGTAAGCCATCTTAGGAACGGTAAGCATCTTTGGAATGAAAAGTCCCGGAGACGGTTCCGGGAACAATAACGAACAGAACTTGAAGCGATGAATATTGCAATCGTAGGAACAGGATATGTGGGACTTGTGTCGGGCACTTGTTTTGCCGACACAGGTGCCGTGGTGACTTGCGTCGACGTTGACGCGGCAAAGATAGAACGGCTGCAGAAGGGCGAGATACCCATCTACGAACCGGGACTGGACGAATTGGTGGTGAAAAACGTGAAAGCCGGAAGACTGAAGTTCACCACAGACCTCGCCAAGGTGCTCAACGAGCAGGAGATTGTGTTCTCCGCTGTGGGTACACCGCCCGACGAAGACGGCAGTGCCGACCTGAAATATGTGCTGCAGGTGGCCAAGACCATTGGCGAAAACCTCAACCGCTATCTCGTGGTGGTGACCAAGAGCACTGTTCCCGTGGGCACCGCGCGTAAGGTGAGGAGCACTATCCAGGCTGAACTCGACCGTCGTGGCGTGGACATCAAATTCGATGTGGCCAGCAACCCGGAGTTTCTCAAGGAGGGAAACGCCATAAAGGACTTCATGTCGCCCGATCGTGTGGTGGTTGGAGTGGAGAGTGAACAGGCAAAGAAGGTGCTGACCAAACTATACAAGCCGTTCCTGCTGAACAATTTCCGTGTGATATTCATGGACATCCCGTCGGCCGAAATGACCAAATACGCCGCCAACTCCATGCTCGCCACACGTATTTCATTTATGAACGACATAGCCAACCTGTGCGAGAAGGTGGGTGCCGACGTGAATATGGTCAGGGCAGGCATCGGTTCCGACACGCGCATCGGTCGCAAATTCCTCTATGCCGGTTGTGGTTATGGTGGTTCTTGTTTCCCCAAAGACGTGAAAGCCCTCATAAAGACAGCCGACAGCAACGGCTATTCCATGGAGGTGTTGAAGGCTGTGGAACGTGTCAACGAGAAGCAAAAGGGCATTCTCTTTGAAAAACTCTGCAAGATATATTCGAAAGACAACTTGAAAGGCAAGACGATAGCCCTTTGGGGACTGTCGTTCAAGCCGGAAACCGACGACATGAGGGAGAGTACTGCCTTGGTGATGATACGTCTGCTCTTGGAAGCCGGCTGCACCGTGAGAGCCTATGACCCTGTGGCTATGGACGAATGTCGCCGCCGGATAGGTGATGCGGTCACTTACTGCAACGATATGTACGACGCGGTGCTCAACGCCGACGCTCTGCTGTTGCTCACGGAGTGGAAAGAGTTCCGTTTGCCCACATGGGGCGTGATAAAGAAAGCCATGTCGCACCCGATAGTCATTGACGGACGCAACATATTCGATGCCGACGAACTGAAAGAAGACGGCTTTGAATACCACTGCATCGGCAAATGAGGCATTTTTAAGATGATAGCAACCGCATTGAAAAGACAGGTTCTGTGGATGGTGCTGGCCGTTGCCGTATCGCTGTTTGCCGCTTGCAAAGGCAAAAGCGGTGACGTGGCCAACACTACCGAGGACAAGGAGGCAAAGAAATCGCTGCAAGGCATTTGGGTGGACGGCGACACAGGCGACGTCACCTTCAAGATTGACGGCGACAGCATACTCTATCCCGACTCCACAAGCCAGTCTGCACCGTTCAAAATCATGGGTGATACGCTCGTTATCGGCAGCAACGGAAAGTATGCGATAGTGAAACGTTCCTCGCAGATACTTTGGTTTGAAAACCCGAACGGTGATGTGGTTAAACTCAACAAGAGCAATGACCCCGACGACGCGCTCGTCTTTAAGCGCGAAAACAAGCATGCCGTACCGACAATCTCGCAAGTGGTGAAGAAAGACACTGTGGTTATGTATGCCGGAGAACGCTACCACTGCTACATTGTGACCAATCCGACACGCTACAAGGTGGTGAATACTACCTACAACGCCGATGGTGTGGCCATCGACAACGTGTATTATGACAACATAATGCACATCAGCATCTATAAAGGCAGCGAGAAACTGTATTCAAGAGACATCAACAAACGGATGTACTCAAGGTTTGTGCCCAAACAAATCCTTTCGCAATCCATCCTGACCGGCATGGAATTTACCAAAGCCGACAGTCGTGGCTTCCACTTCAACACCACTATCTGCATCCCGGACGATGCCAGCTGCTACATGCTTGACACATACGTCTCGCTGAAAGGGCAGCTTGCGATGGAACTAATAGAGTACTAACAGCACAAACGCTTGTGGGTAAGGATGCTACGAGCTGTGGGTAAAGGAACTGTGAGGTGCGAGTAAAACCCTAAAATCTATAAAATAAAGCGGTACGAGCGATATGGTAGAGACGTGAGGGTAGTGGGAGTAAGGTCCTAAGAGTGTATACAAAACGATATAAGAGCAAGCGCATAAAGGCACTGAAGAAGGTGACTTTATGCGCTTGTTTCGTTTAGAATGGAGCCACTGTGCCGCCGTCGCTATCAGCGTATCTGCGCAACAAATCCTGCAAGAAAGAGGCGCAAGCCATCACGTTGTCGCGGTTTCCGTCGTAGCCGTTGATGACTATCAAGGTGCGAGTGGTGTCGAGACCTATCTTTGTGCGTTCGTTGTCGCTTGTGGGGGTGCCCACGCCACCTTTCTCGTCGCGGTAAACAGGCAGTCCGGCAATGTTTATCATGCCGCGTCCGATGCCTTCGTATGGTTCACCTTCCTTTCCCACACCGAGCGTGATGGTGTCGCCAACAAACTTGTCGGCATCAAAGCCACCGATACTGTAGCCGAACTTGATGCTCGCAAGGTTTATCAGGTCAACGAGAGTGTCTATCTGATAGAGTTCCTTGCCCTGAAGCATACGCCTAATCAATGCTTCCGACGACGGGCGATAGCGGCTTGGATCCTTTCCGCAGCGTTTGTACACAGCGCGTGTAGCAGCTATGCCTGGCAACAGTTTCAGAGTTTCGGTACTCAGCGTGCGGCGATACTCCTCGCCAAGGGCGTTTATCTCATTCCACAACGGTTCGCTGTACTCCGTGTTCCTGACGTTTGCCTCTACTGCCGCGCCGACAAAGTCAGGGCAAACGTGCTCAATCTCGTCTGTAACTACAATGTTCATAACCATTTTATGTTTGTGTTTATGTCGTGTTTCAAGTGTATTCCTGCCGTATAGATACCTTACTCCAGCATCGTGAGGAACGTCTCTTCGTCGATTATCTGCACACCAAGCTTCTCCGCTTTCTGCAACTTGGCTGGTCCCATGTTGTCGCCGGCGAGTATGAACGAAGTTTTTGAACTGATGCTACCCACGTTTTTGCCGCCGTTGCGCTCTATCATTTCTTTGTATTCGTCGCGGCTGTGCTTCTGGAAAACGCCGCTTATTACGATTGATTTCCCTTTGAGCTTGTCACCAGCTTCCTGCATCTGCTCCTCCGACAGTTGCATCTGCAGACCGTAACCGCGTAACCTTGCCACCGTTTCCATGTTTGTCAGGTTGTGGAAATAGGTGATAACGCTCTTGGCGATAACCTCTCCCACGCCGTCAACTTCCATCAAGTCCTGCAAACCGGCACTGGCTAAAGCGTCAATCGACTTGAAATGTCTTGCAAGAAGCTTGGCCGAAGTCTCACCAACGAAGCGTATGCCGAGCGCAAACACCACACGTTCAAACGGCACATTGCGCGAGTCGGCTATGCCCTGCACAATCTTCCGCGCCGAGCGTTCGCGGCTTCCGTCGCCGTTTATCTGCTGCACGGTTATGTCATACAGGTCGGCAGCGTTGCTAATCAGTCCCCTACGGAAATATTCGTCAACTGTTTCCGGACCGATACTGTCGATGTTCATCGCTTTGCGCGATATGAAATGCTCTATTCTGCCCTTTATCTGCGGCGGACAACCCGTGTCGTTGGGGCAGTAGTGAGCCGCTTCACCTTCGTAGCGCACCAACTCGGAGCCGCATTCCGGGCAATGGGTGATGAACTGCACCGGCTTTGCGTCCGGCAAACGACCGCTCACGTCCACGCCAACTATCTTCGGAATGATTTCACCTCCCTTTTCCACATAGACGAAGTCGCCTTCGTGAAGGTCGAAACTGCGTATGAAATCCTCGTTGTTGAGCGTAGCGCGCTTCACGATGGTTCCAGCCAGTTGCACAGGTTCCATATTTGCCACCGGAGTAACCGCACCTGTGCGTCCCACCTGGAATGTAACTTTCTCCAAACGAGTGCGTTCGCGCTCTGCCTTGAACTTATACGCAATGGCCCAGCGCGGACTCTTGGCCGTGTAGCCCAATGCCCGTTGCTGCCGCAGGTCGTTCACCTTTAGCACAATGCCGTCTGTGGCCACGGGAAGATTCTTTCGCTCCGTGTCCCAGTGGGAGATGTAGTCATAGATATCCTGGAGAGACTTGGCCTTGGCCATGCCTTCGCTTATTTTGAAGCCCCACTGTCGAGCCGTCTCAAGGTTTTCGTAGTGACCAGTGCCGGGCAATTCGTCGCCCAACAGATAATATAGGTATGCGTCGAGACCGCGTTCTGCCACCAATGCAGAGCTTTTGCTCTTCAAAGTGCCGCTGGCAGCGTTGCGCGGATTGGCGAACAAGGGTTCTTCAGCCGCTTCGCGCTCGGCGTTGAGTCGCTCAAACACCTTCCACGGCATGAGTATCTCGCCGCGAATCTCAAACTCGTGGGGATAGCCCGTACCGGGAAGCACTAGAGGTATGCTGCGTATGGTGCGCACATTGGCCGTAACGTCGTCGCCATGCACTCCGTCGCCACGTGTGACGCCCCTTATCAACTTTCCGTCTACATAAGTCAGACTGATTGACAGACCGTCGTATTTCAGTTCGCAGCACACTTCAAACTCTTCACCCTTCAGTCCGCGTTTCACACTGTCGTACCAGTCGGCCACGTCCTGCTCGTTGTAGGTGTTGGCGAGCGAAAGCATGGGATATTTGTGGGTCACTTGCTGAAACTCACCTCCCAAGTCGCTGCCCACACGCTGCGTGGGAGAGTTGGGGTCGGCCCATTCCGGGTGTGCCGCCTCCAGACTTTGCAGTTCGTGCATCATCGTGTCGAACTCCATGTCGCTGATGGTTGGCTGGTTGAGCACGTAGTACTTATAGTTGTGTTCGTGCAATTCGCGCCGAAGCTGCTCAATGCGCTGTTTATCGTCCATTGTGTTTCTGATTTCGTTTTCTCGCATACAAAATTAAGAAAAACGAGTGACACGCCAACGCAGTCAGACGCCTTTTGCCCCTGAATGAACCAACTTTTATTTGAAAAGCGTCATGCTTGCTAATACAACCGTGCCATTTGGCGGAAATAAGTGCCCCACTTAGCATGTCTAACTATGCCACTTACGACCCGTAAGTGGCCCAGTTACGATGCGTAAGTGGGCCACTTTCACTTCGTAACCATAGTGCTTACTTTTGCTTACGGTGACGTTTAATATCATCTTCTGTTGGAGAAACTGTAAGCAAAAAGATGTGTTTTGGTTACGATTTTTAGGGTGTTTTAGACAGATAGATTGCTTATGCCCTGCAAAAGCAC
>CAVKVO010000070.1:4312-10882 GCA_963659575.1 Prevotella sp. CAG:1031 | reverse complement strand
AGGGCGCCGCACCTCCTACAAAATACATCCTTCATGGTTTTTAGTGCTGGATTTTGCCCAAGGGTGGAGGGGACGCAGCACCTACTACAGGCAGATTGAGCACATGAATTCTTCACTCTTCGTTCTTCACTCTTCACTCAAATACGCTCTTCGCCCTGCGCTCTCCACCTATCTCCCCCACTTAGCCACCGTAACTAGGCCACTTACGACCCGTAAATGGGCCATTTACGGTGCGAAAGTGGCCGAGTTACGAAGGCCATGTGCAACTATCTGACTGTCTAACGGTTACGCAGGGCGAAATAAAAGGCTATCGTATTCCGACAATTCTTCGTAACTTTGCACCATGACTGAACCATTGGCAGAAAGGATGCGCCCGAAAACGCTCGACGAATATGCCGGGCAGAAACACCTCGTTGGACAGGGAGCCGCACTAAGGCAGATGATCGACGCCGGTCATGTGCCGTCGCTCATACTTTGGGGACCTCCCGGTGTGGGCAAGACCACGTTGGCAAACATCATCGCACGCACACTCAACCGACAGATGTTTACGCTCAGCGCCGTAACAAGCGGCGTGAAAGATGTGCGCGACGTGATAGAAAGGGCTTCGCACGGCAGGTTTTTCGACTCGCCACCGCCACTGCTGTTCATCGACGAGATACACCGTTTCAGCAAGTCGCAACAGGACTCGCTGCTCGGAGCGGTGGAACAGGGTGTGGTGACGCTCATGGGAGCCACAACGGAGAACCCTTCGTTTGAGGTAATCCGTCCGTTGCTGTCTCGCTGCCAGGTGTATACGCTCAAATCTTTGGACAAGGACGACCTGCAGGCGTTGCTCACAAGAGCGGTTGAGACCGACACGGAGCTGCGCAGCCGACAGGTGGAACTGAAGGAGACCGCTGCCATCATGCGCTACAGCGGTGGCGACGCGCGCAAACTGCTCAACATACTGGAAACAGTGGTTGAGGCGGAACCAAAGGGCAGTCCGGTGGTGATAACAGACAAGCTCGTGGCCGACCGCATAGAGCAGTCGCCGGCAGCCTACGACAAGGGTGGCGACATGCACTACGACATCATTTCGGCCTATATCAAGAGCATACGCGGAAGCGACCCCGACGCCGCGATATACTGGTTGGCAAGGATGATCGACGGAGGTGAAGACCCGAAGTTCATAGCCCGCCGACTCGTGATAAGCGCATCGGAAGACATCGGACTGGCCAACCCCAACGCCATGCTCATGGCCAACGCCGCCTTTGAGGCAGTGGAGCGGATAGGATGGCCGGAAGGTCGCATACCGCTGGCGGAAGCCACGATATATCTCGCCACAAGCGCCAAGAGCAATTCGGCATATCTCGCCATAGACAAGGCTCTGGAGGAGGCTAAGCGGTCGGGCGCACAGCCCGTGCCTCTGCATCTGCGCAACGCGCCCACAAAACTCATGGCGCAACTGGGCTATCACGACGGCTACAAATATCCGCACGACTATCCCTGCCACTACGTGCGTCAGCAGTATCTGCCCGACGCTCTCGCCACCGCATCGTTCTGGACTCCGCAAAACAATCCGGCCGAAGCCAAGTTGTGGCAAGGACTGGAGGAGAGGAAGAGGAAAAGCGAGGAATAGAGTGTATCCAAACAGAAAAACACCATGCGCTTTTGCATTAAAGGATTATATTGCTAACTTTGCACCTATTATAATAGGGTTGTTGCATGAATCGCAACCCTGTGTAATAGCAGCGAAGCATGGAGCCGACGCCATATATCGACTCAACAAAGAACGCTTACGCCGCACATAACCGATAATTCAAAGAAAGAAATATGAACGTTTTAGAGCTTAGCGAGCAGGAAATAGGAAGAAGACAGAGTCTGCAGGAGCTGCGCGACATGGGCATCGACCCGTATCCAGCCGCAGAATATCCCACAGACACATTCTCAACAGACATCAAGGAGAGTTTCAACGACGAGGAAGGTGAGCGCGAGGTGTGCATAGCCGGACGTATGATGAGCCGAAGAGTGATGGGCAAGGCAGCCTTTGCCGAACTCCAGGACTCGAAAGGCCGCATACAGGTGTATATCACACGCGACGACATCTGCCCGGGCGAGGACAAGGACTTATATAATAAGGTGTTCAAGAAACTGATGGACATCGGCGATTTCATCGGAGTGAAGGGTTTTGTGTTCCGCACTCAAACCGGTGAGATTTCTGTTCACGCAAAGGAAATCACTCTGTTGTCGAAGAGTTTGAAGCCACTGCCCATCGTGAAGTACAAGGACGGTGTGGCCTACGACAAGTTTGACGACCCCGAACTGCGCTATCGCCAACGCTACGTTGACCTTGTGGTGAACGAGGGTGTGAAGGACACGTTCCTGCAGCGCGCCACTGTGATACGCACAATACGCCGCGTGCTCGACGAAGCAGGCTACACCGAGGTGGAAACGCCCACACTGCAGAGTATCGCAGGCGGTGCTTCGGCTCGTCCGTTCATCACGCATTTCAACGCCCTTAATATAGATATGTATATGCGCATCGCCACTGAGCTGTATCTGAAGCGACTCATCGTTGGCGGTTTTGAGGGTGTATACGAGATTGGCAAGAACTTCCGCAACGAGGGTATGGATCGCAACCACAACCCGGAGTTCACCTGCATGGAACTGTATGTGCAGTATAAGGACTACAACTGGATGATGTCGTTCACCGAAAAGCTGCTCGAAACGGTCTGCATAGCCGTTAACGGAAAGCCTGAACGCGAGATTGACGGCAACATCGTGAGCTTCAAGGCTCCCTATCGCCGCTTGCCCATACTCGACGCCATCAAGGAAAAGACCGGTTTCGACTGCAACGGCAAGAGCGAAGAGGAGATTCGCGACTTCTGCAAGCAGAAGGGCATGGACGTGGATGAGACAATGGGCAAGGGCAAACTCATCGACGAGTTGTTCGGAGAGTTCTGCGAAGGCACATTCATCCAGCCTACATTCATCACCGACTACCCCGTGGAGATGTCGCCTCTCACCAAGATGCACCGTTCAAAGCCGGGACTCACCGAGCGTTTCGAGCTGATGGTAAACGGCAAAGAGCTGGCCAACGCCTACTCGGAGCTTAACGACCCGATAGATCAGGAGGAGCGTTTCAAGGAGCAGATGCGTCTGGCCGACAAGGGCGACGACGAGGCAATGGTGATAGACCAGGACTTCTTGCGCGCCCTGCAGTATGGTATGCCTCCCACAAGCGGCATCGGCATCGGCATAGACCGTCTCGTGATGCTCATGACGGGCAAGACCTACATTCAGGAGGTGCTCTTCTTCCCGCAGATGCGTCCGGAGAAAAAGGCTCCGAAGAGCAGCGTTGAGGACTGGAAGGCCATCGGCGTGGGCGAGGAGTGGGTGCCTCTGCTCAACAAGTGCGGCTACTACCTCGTGCAGGACATCAAGGAGGTGAACCCGCAGAAGCTGCAAATGGACGTTTGCGGCGTTAACAAGAAATACAAACTGGGACTTGACAACCCCAAAGTTGAGGATTTCGCGGCATGGATTGACGCTGCGAACAAGTAGAAATAGCGGACTCTTCTATGTTCGATTGCGGCAAAATAGCCATCATCGGAGGCGGAAGCTGGGCAACGGCTGTGGCCAAGATTGTGGTGGGGCGCACCCATCACATAGGTTGGTATATGCGTCGCGACGACCGGATTGACGACTTCCGGAGGCTCGGTCACAACCCTGCCTATCTCATGAGTGTGCGCTTTGACGTGAACGAGATATTCTTCTCAAGCGACATCAACAAGATTGTGCAGAACTACGACACGCTCGTGTTTGTCACACCGTCGCCCTACATCAAGAATCATCTGAAGAAACTGCGCACAAGGCTCAAGGACAAGTTTGTCATCACGGCCATCAAGGGCATCGTGCCCGACGAGAATCTGGCATGTTCCGAGTTTTTCCACGCCGTCTACGATGTGCCTTACGAGAACTTGGCGTGTCTCGGAGGACCTTCGCACGCTGAGGAAATAGCCCTCGAACGGTTGTCATACCTCACGGTGGGATGCTCCGACCACGACAAAGCCAAGGCGTTTGCCGACATTCTGGCCAACGACTACATCAAGACAAAGACCAGCAGCGATGTCATCGGCATCGAATATGCGTCGGTTTTGAAGAACGTCTACGCCATAGCGGCAGGCATTTGCAGCGGTCTGAAGTTCGGAGACAACTTCCAGGCAGTGCTCATGTCCAATGCTGTACAGGAGATGTCGCGATTCCTAAACGCCATACATCCAATGGAGCGCAGCGTCTACGACTCGGTTTATCTGGGCGACTTGCTCGTAACGGGCTACAGCAATTTCTCGCGCAACCGCACCTTCGGTACAATGATCGGCAAGGGTTACAGCGTGAAGAGTGCGCAGATTGAGATGGAAATGATAGCCGAAGGTTACTTCGGAACGAAGTGTATGAAGGAGATAAACCGCCACATGCACGTCAACATGCCCATACTCGACGCAGTCTACAACATTCTCTATGAGCGAATAAGTCCGCAGATAGAGATAAAACTGCTCACCGATTCGTTCCGGTAGTCCCCTACCCGACTTCACTATCACACCAATATCCAAAATCCGCTGACCAGCTCTTTGGTCAGCGGATTTTGCGTTTTATATAGGTATCGATGGGGCAATTGTCGTCGATGTGGTTGACTTTGGTATACGATATAGACCATACAGGCGAGACATATCGCTCCGATAGTCGGATTTGCCGCATCAGAATGGGGTAAAAAGAGGTATTTATCCTTGGCTATACGCCAAAACTGGAGTACTTTTGCATAAGATAAGCTGCACTCGGCAATGTGAAAGTAAACTTTCATTGCGCTCGTTTGCATTATCTTTGCATACCAAAAAAGAACATTTCAATCAGGATATTTATGAACAACAATCGTCCGCTTGTCGCCCACATCTGCATGTTTCTGGCCTGTGTTTGCTGGGGACTGATGTCGCCGATAGGCAAGGATGCCATGGGACATGGCATTGACAGTATCGACATGGTTTCACTTCGTGTGCTCGGTGGAGCCATCTTGTTTTGGATAACATCGCTTTTCACTCCAAAGGAGCACGTACCAGTGCGCGACAGATTTCTCTTTATCGGTGCCGGACTGTTCGGTCTGGTGTGCAACCAGTGCGCTTTCATCATCGGACTGGGCATAACGTCACCCATCAACGCGAGTATCGTCACCACGTCCATGCCTATCTTCGCCATGATTCTGGCTGCACTCATTCTGAAAGAACCCATCACGGGGAAAAAAGCTGGCGGTGTGCTGATAGGATGTTGCGGTGCTGTGATGCTTATAGTGACGAGTGCGACAGCCGACAACTCCAAAGTGGGTGACATACGTGGCGACTTGCTGTGCTGCGGTGCCCAACTTTCGTTCGCCCTCTACCTCTCTTTGTTCAACAAGATGACCAAGAAATACAGTCCAATCACCGTTAGCAAGTGGATGTTTCTGTGGGCTTCGGTGATTGTTTTGCCGTTTACGTCAAGCCATCTGATAGAAACCAACTGGCAGGCAGTACCCGTTTCAACATGGATGGAAACGGCTTTCGTGGTTGTCGTGGCCACCTACGTCGCCTATCTGCTGATGATGGTTGGTCAACACACGCTGCGCCCGACCGTAGTGAGCATCTACAACTACATGCAACCCGTGGTTGCCGTCACCGTAAGCGTACTCACCGGCATGGGAGTGCTCTCCTGGAGCCAAGGCGTCGCCGCCATCCTCGTGTTCTCCGGCGTATGGCTCGTAACCAAATCAAAATCTAAGAAAGACATGGAGACGGAGAAAGCAGCCCAATAAGGCTGTTCTTTCCCCGTCTCCAATAGCCCTTTCGCGACAGTAAGTCACGTTTGCGACAAACAAGCTACCCTCCTTCGCGACAGCAAGTCATCTTCGCAACAGCAAGTTACTATCCTTTGCAACAAACAAATCACGTTTGCGACAAACAAGTCACCCTCACAACAAAAAGTCACGTTCGCGAGCAATGCTTGCGAACGTGACTTTTTCTATAAGGAATATGGCAGATTTCTAATTCCTTATTTCCCTTTGAAACAATTTATCAAGTCGATTATCTTGTCAGCTTCGGCGTCGGTGAGAGTCTGGTTGAGGGGGATGCTCAGCTCTTCGGCATGGATACGTTCCGTTATGGGAAGCATCATGTTGCAGAGTGTGTCGCGGTAGCACTCCTGATGGTGCGGCGGAATGGGATAGTGAATCATAGTTTCCACACCGTTGGCCTTAAGATACGCTTGCAAGAGGTCGCGCTGTTTGCAGAGAATGGGGAAAATATGGAACACGTTGTCGCGGCAAAAGTCCTCGCCCGGTATCTCTATCAAGTTGTTGTGTATATCCTCCACATATCTCTGTGCCAGTTCCTTGCGCCGGGCGTTGTCGTTGTCCAGGCGCGGCAGTTTTACGCGCAACACCGCAGCCTGCAACTCGTCGATGCGACTGTTGCGCCCCTGATACTGAAACACGTATTTGCGATTGGAACCGTAGTTGCCCAGTGAGCGGATGGCCTCAGCCAGAGCATCGTCGTTGGTGGTCAC
>CAVKVO010000070.1:0-3741 GCA_963659575.1 Prevotella sp. CAG:1031 | reverse complement strand
ACCTTTTGCAAATCGAGATATTTTATCGTGCTTGTGTCGTTCATAATCTTATGTAAGGTAGTTTTGTGATTTGTTTTTCCCAATGCAAAAATACGAAGGATTTTTTTTGTAGTAGGTGCAGCAAGGACGCTGCACCTACTACAGACAGAAAGCCAAATAAATTTGGTTGATTTTCGCTTATAACTTTGCTACAGGGCGAACAGTGATTCCCAAGCAACGGCGGTCACTGTGATGAGGATAAATAATATTGTTTTCGGCAGGTAGCCACACAAAATCCATAACATCCCTTCCGTCGGTGTAAGCAGGATTGATTGTGCTTGACCAGTAGCGACCATAAGAACCTTGATAATAGGTTGTGCCTTCGTTGCGCCAACCTGTTGACGGCATAAATATGGAGTTGCCGTTCTTCACACTCTTCACCTCATATCCGTCTATGGAAGTGCCTTCACTATTGGTCTTTTTCGTCCTTGTCCAAGAACAGTTGGCCGAATTATAGATTTCCTCAAAATCCAGACTGGTAGGCATGCGGCAAGGAGCTCCCCAAACCACCGTTGCAACGTCGTCGTCGGCTTCGAGAGTTGTCTTTCCGTCGACGGAACCGTACTTCGAAATGGTAATATTTTCGTTGTCGTCCGAATAGCCATAGGCATAGTCCTTCCAACCGTAAACATCCTTGACCTTAGTCTCGCCCCAAGCATAGAAATCGCCATATCCCGTGGCCTCCGTTGCACCAATGTTTGTTTCAGCCCAAAGCGTACCGCTGGACAAACCGAGGTCGACGAACTTGTGGCCGTTGATCTCCTTGCTATAGTCAGCCGTGATGGGGAGTTTCTTGATATGAGCGCGCTGTATGGTCACTTCCGTTGCGGAAGAGGTGTACGCAACGTTCCCGTCCGAGCTTTGCGCAGTGACAGTCACGGTATAAGTTCCCGGCGCTACGGGCAGATAAAACACGCCCGGATTGAAAGCCTTTGCCAAGTCGTAATTGAAAACGACAGACTTGTCACCGTCGGGAGCGGCAAGTTCGCTCGCGCCAATAGTGGCGTTGCCGCAGATGCTCTTGTCGGCAGTCACGGTGACAGTGCCGGCAGATGCAGGCAAACGGTTTATCCTTACGGCCAAAACGCCGCCGATATTGCTGAACTTCACGGTCTTCGTTCCGTCGCTGCCAACGTTTATCGCGCCCTTCATGGGCATACGGAAACTGTTGTTTGTGCAGTCCTTTGCGGTGTAGGCCGTGTCCACGCCCTGACCATAGTCATAGGTTGACGGCAGATAATAGGTTGTCTGTGTGTGGCTGGTGTTGTACGGATAGAGCACAAGGGTTCCTGCGGTAGCATCGCCTTCCGCTATCGACCCCTTAAAGGTTGCCGTAGCTGTACCGCCATCGCTGCTGTTTTCAAACATGACAAACTTCTTGGCCGTTGCCGACCACACGCCAATCTCGTCGATTATGTGCCAATAACCGTTGCCCTCGGCATCGAAACCGACACGCGTGGTGGGATAAGTGGCCGTAAGGGTCATCTCCTTGGGAGTGGCACCACCTTGTGTCGTGGCTACATCATCGCCATTTGAGCACGCGGCAGCCACGGCCACCGCACAAAAGAGTGCAGCGGTGCGAGCCGTACGCATGAGCAAATTTGTCAAGTTCGAATTAGTCATCCCAAACACTTTTTTCTATCTGCGGGTCATTTTCTCCTCCGGGTTCTTTGATGGTGGTCTCTTCCTCTTTGTCACCACTTCCGGCAAGTATTGTTTCAACTTCAACGTCCATCACTGCAACCTCGGGCTGCACATACATTTTCTTCTTATACATATTTATAGACTTCTATTTGTCTGCAAAATTAGTTATCCGAAACCGTTTACAACCACAGTTTCTCCCTATAAAACACCATATATTAATAAGGTAGAGGAATGAAAGCGCTCTTGATGTGGTTTATCTCTGGCTGACCGTCATCCTTTTGAGTAACGGCGATTATGTCGAAGCGCAACGGGAGCCCCATTCTGCGCTGCTTCACGAACGACCTCGCTGCTGCGGCGAGCGACTTTATCTTCTGTCTGTCCACAGCAAGTTCGGGTGCAACGAGAGCATTGGCGCTCCGGGTCTTCACCTCCACTATCACCAGTTCATCGCAGTCCATCGCCACGATGTCTATGTCGCGGTGGCCGCTGCGCCAGTCGCGCTCCACTATGCGGTAGCCTTCAGCGGCGAGATAGTCCGCCGCCACTTGTTCGCCCCACTTCCCGAGTTCGTTGTGTGCTGCCATTGCGTTTCGTTTGTCTGTTGGTTTTGTGCAAAGATAGCATTTCGCAGTGACATCCCAAAGTGTTTCCTCTGCTTATTTCAGAATGTCTGTTACAGAGAATCGCAAAAAGAAAAGAGACACATCCGCACCATTTGCATGATGGCAGACATGTCTCTTTTATGTGTGTGTTCTTGACTCTTTCAGCCGTCACTTACTTAGCGGCAGCGACGCTTGAGCCGTCGTATGCCCACTTGTAGTAGGATGCTCCGTGCACGAAACCGGCACCGAAAGCTGTGAAAATCATGTTGTCACCTTTCTTGAGCAGTTTCTCGTTGTCCCAAAGGGCGAGCGGAATCGTTGCGGCACTAGTGTTGCCGTAGTGCTCAATGTTGACAAGTACGTTTTCCATCGGCAGGTCGAGACGCTTAGCCACAGCCTCTATTATGCGCATGTTGGCCTGGTGAGGCACCACATAAGCGATGTTGTCCTTTGTCAAACCGTTGCGTTCGGCAATGAGGGCGCAGTCGTCGCTCATGTTCGTCACGGCATAGCGGAACACTGTGCGTCCCTCCTGATAGAGGTAGTGCAGACGATGGTCCACTGTGAAGTGTGACGGAGGACACACCGAACCGCCCGCTTTCAAGTGAAGGAACGGAAGTCCCTTGCCGTCGGTACGGAAGTATGAGTCCATCAAACCGATGTTCTGCTCCTCGGTAGCCTCCAGAAGAACTGCGCCAGCACCGTCACCAAACAACGGGCAAGTGCTTCTGTCCTTGTAGTCAACCACCGACGACATCTTGTCCGCTCCGATTACGATGATTTTCTTGTAGCGTCCGCTCTGTATCATGGCAGCTGCCGCGTCGAGCGTGTACAGGAAACCACAGCATGCAGCCCAGAAATCAAACGCAAAAGCGTTTTTCAGTCCGAGTTTGCCGAGGACAACCGATGCAGTTGAGGGGAATTGGTAATCAGCCGTTGATGTGGTTACGATGAGAGCATCGATGGTGTCAGGATCAACGCCGGTCTTCTGAATCAACTGCTTGGCAGCTTTGCGCGCCATGTAAGATGTTCCGAGACCCTCCTCAGTGAGGATGCGGCGCTCCTTGATACCAACGCGCGTCATAATCCACTCGTCATTGGTGTCAACCATTCTCGACAGTTCTGCATTGTTGAGAACATAGTCGGGAACGTATCCGCCAATACCGGTGATTACCGCATTGATTTTATTCATTGCTGACACGCCTTATTCTGCTGCGGTAGTGTCTTCCTTAACGATAGCCACCTTGCCTCTGTACTGTCCGCAAGTGGGGCATACAGTGTGATAAATATAGAAAGCTCCGCAGCTGGGGCATACTGCCAGTGTAGGCATCTCTGCCTTGTCGTGAGTCCTTCTTTTGCGTGTACGAGTCTTCGACTGTCTTCTTTTAGGATGTGCCATTTTGCTTTAATCTTTAATGTTGTTTCTTAATTCTTCCAATCCACTCCATCGCGGATC
>CAVKVO010000069.1:0-10994 GCA_963659575.1 Prevotella sp. CAG:1031 | reverse complement strand
GGTTTTTACAATAGGCAAAGGATAACCACAGAGCCGCGCCCACATCCCGACAAGATAGTTTTAACAAGCACAATTAATACAGTTTTATGAGAAAAATCTATGCACTTTTCCTGCCGCTTGCCTTGGCCGGAAGCATGGCTGCCAACGCCATCAACACCGTCAACGCAAAGCGCATTGCAACAGTGAAAGGCGCCGCCCCGATGCATCTGTCGGCCGGCATCCTCAACAAGTCTACACAGGAGGTGAAGTTCAGCGACGTGCGCAGCGGCGCTATGATCACTGCGCCCAAGGCCGACAACAATCCGGTGCTGAGCCAGGAGGCCGAATCGTTCGGCTACATCGGCGGTACCGACGGCACCTACTGGACGTATACGCAGACCGTGAAGGCTCGCGGATACTACTACGCTTCTTCATCGTTCACAGTTTACGACAGCAAGCACAACAATATGGGTACAATCAACGTGGAGGTGCCCGACACGATGAACGTCAACCGGATAGTGATGTTCGGCGACGTGACCACAAAGCTGTTTGACAACAACGACAAGACCCAGGAGGTGCTCGTGGAACTGCACGCTGTGGGCAACGCAAGCAACAGCTATAAGGACACTTACTACACTCGCGTGTATCAGCTCGACGGCACTCTGCTCACCGAATACACCGGTTCGGGTATGCTCGTGGACGAACAAATCAACTCGTGGACGAAGTATCAGAGATTTATCCTCAGCACTGCCGACAGCGTAAACGGCGAGTATGTCAACCGTTTCGACGTGCTCCGTGGTCCTACCTACGGCATGTCCTCGGCCTACGTGGAGCATACGTTCACCATTGACCCCGACTTGATAAACATGAGCGACCTGAGCGCGCCCATCAACGTTTATTTCATCAACAACCGCGCCTTCTACACCATTTCCCACTACGCCAAACCGTATGTGGAAGGCGTTGACACCACCACCTACGAGCAGATTTATGCCAAGGACAACAGCTATGTGGTGAAGTCATACAACGAATACTTCGACCTGCAGGACTCCATTGCCGTGCCCATCAACTGTCCGTCCAGCGCCTTTGTGCGCATGGCTTCGTTTGGCGCAATGAGCAGCGACGACCTGTCGAAGAACTATTTTACTAATGACGGAGGTCTCGCCTACGTGGTCACCTTCTACGACTACTCGCTCTCAAGCGACGACTACACCTACTCATTCGTAGTCTACAACGCATCGGGTGACAGCGTCAAGACCGTGTGCGACAATGTTGTCAACACCTATCAGTATCTTGCCGAGGTGAAAGGCCAGGAGTCGCAGATACTCTTCATGCAGAGCATCGACGGAGTGGAGCAGGTGCAGATGGTTGACGTGCCGAGCTGCACCAAGCAGACCCTCTTCCCCGCAACCATCAACGGCGAACAGATATCCACCGACATCAACCGCTATCCCAAGGGCGACAGCTATCAGTATGTGATGAAGATGGGCACGGGCGACGCTGACGACAACAACAACCTCATAGCACGCCTCGGTTGGTACAACCGCGACCTCACTCTCGACCACTACACAAGCTTCAACCTTGGCCCCAACGGTCAGTTGTTCACTCCCAACCTCAGCGAGAGTGCGCTCAACCCCTACCTCTTCAACACCACCGACGAACTGGAGTTCATGTATATCGCCAAGATTAAGCGCGAAGACAGTTCGGTGATTGACGAATACCTGCGCGTGGCCAACGAGAAAGGCAATGTGATAAAGGAGTGGGGACCCGACGACACTAAGGGCGCACTGTACAGTGCCAACCTCATGACGTTCGACGAGCAGAACAAGGAACTCGTGGTGGTATACTACAACGAGAACAACGGCAAATATACCCTCGACTACTATCCTCTGCCCTTCAGCAAGTTTGAAAAGGGAGGCGACGGTACGGAGGCAAATCCCTACCTCATAGCCACCGCAGGCGACATGATGCTCATGGCCAACGAGCCTGCCGCAAGCTACAAACTGGCCAACAACATCGAGATGAGCGTGGCCAACAAGGACTGGACTCCTATCGCCTCGTTCAGCGGCTCGCTCGACGGCGACGGCTACGCAGTGAGCAACCTGTCGATAGAAAGCACAGCTGCCAACGCCGGACTGTTCGGTATGCTCTCGCCTTGCGCCAGCGTGAAGAACATCACCTTCACCGACCCGACCATCAACCTGACCACCAACAACCAGTATGTAGGTGTGTTGGCTGCACAGGCCACATCAGACACCATCAGCAACATCCACATCTTTGGAGCAAAGATCAACGACGCCACCAGCAACGGTTCAGCCACTGTGGGCGGTATCGTGGGTTGCGCCGCTCTCTATTCGCTCATCGAGGGCAGCTCGTTTGACGGTTCTATCAATCTTCCCAACGCCACTTCCATCGGCGGTATAGCCGGCGACCTGCGCACATCTGCCGTGGTTAACGCCTCAAGCGTAAACGCCGACATCAACGCATCCTATGCTGTGGGAGGTGTGGTTGGTTCTATCAATTCCAGCGGCTCTACCGTTAGCAACTGTAGAGCCGACGTGAACATGCACGCCAAGTATACCGTTGGTGGTATCGTGGGCGACAACGACTCTCGCGGAGGCATCTTCAACAACATCGCAAAGGGAACCGTACTGGCCGACGCTCCGCGCTGGAGCGGACTCTCAGCAGCCGGTATCGTGGGCAGCATGGGCGCCGACTGGAGCCACCAGGACACCATTCTCGTGGCCAACAACGTTTCTGCCGTTAGCGTATCCACCAACGAGGAGAACGCCAACGACACTGTGGCTCACGCCATCGTGGGCTGGACCATCGCCAACGACTTCTATGAGGCTGGCGAGAAGCACTACTCTGATGTGGGACTGGCCAACAACTATGTCGTGGACAGCGTGACCGTGCTGGGCAAGGCTGTGGCTTCCACTGACGACAAGTCTGTTGACGGCGCAAAGATTGCCGCCTCTGAACTCAACAAGGCTTTCTTCACCAGTCACAACTACGCCTTCGGCAAAACCATAGCCGAGCCTTGGAAGGGTGAAAACGGCCTGCCCAAGCTCTTCTTCAACGACGAAGCCCTGGCTCTTGTGCTCAGCGACTACTCTCTGAAGCTTGCCGAGAACAGCACCGACAGCTTTGCCGCAACAGTCTACGGAATCCCTGCCGAAGAGATATTCGTATCTTCAGAGGATAGTGAAGTAGCCGATGTGGAGCTTACTCCTGGCGACGAGGGCATGGTAATCATCAACGTGATTGCCCACAAGGCTGGCTCTACCAAGATCATCGTGGGCGCCGGCACATTGGTAGCCGAGTGCCAGGTTGTGGTTAGCGCAGCCACCAGCATCAACAACGCCACCGTCAACGGCGGTTTGGACATCCGCTTCAACGGCCAGAACATCACTGCCAACGGTGCCAACGCCATCAGCGTGATTGCTCTCGACGGCAAGACAGCCGCACAGGCAGCAGGCAACAGCGTAGCCACAGGCCGACTGGCCAAGGGCGTATACGTGGTTGTGGCCACCGCAAACGACGGCAAAAAGACAACAAGCAAGATTGTCATCAAATAATAATGTATGAACTCTAAACGATTATTCGTAGCGTTTCTGACAGCTGTCTGCCTCGTGCAGACAGCTGTCGCTATTCCTGCCGACCCCAAACCACGGCGCGTCAGGCAGGCTGACGGTTCGTTTGTAACCATCACCGTGCGCGGCGACGAGCACGGACACATGGCTTTCACAGCCGACAACCGTCCGTTGTTTCTCAACGAAGCCACGGGCAACTATGAGTATGCCGCTCTGAAAAGCGGTGCAATCTGCGGAAGCGGCATCATCGCAGCCGACTCTGGCAACCGCAAGGCCGACGCCAAAGCATTCCTGAACACACAGGACGCAACGGCCATCATGCAGGTATTCTCTGCTGCACGCAAGCAGACGGCTGCGGCAAAGAGCCAGGCTGCCGCCGCAAGGATGCAGGCTACTGCCACGGCAAGCGGCCAGTCTTCCACAGTAAGGAGGCAGTCGGCATCGGGACCAAAGCGGTTGCTGATAAACGACTTCCCCACTCTCGGTGAGCCACACTCGCTGGTGATACTCGTATCGTTCAGCGACAAGGACTTCAAGTTGGGCGGCGACACCCACAACTTCTACACCGACATGCTCAACAAGGAGGGCTTTACTTATGAGAACGGTGCCAACGGCAGTGCCCGCGACTTCTATGTGGCCAGCTCCAGCGGCATGTTCCGTCCCACGTTCGACGTCATCGGTCCGGTGCAACTGCCCAACAGCAGCACCTACTACGGCGCCAACCGCGGCGGCAACGACGACCCTGAGCGTCTCTACAAGTTCGTTTACGACACGTTCAGCCTTGCCGACAGTCTCGTGGACTACTCTCAATACGACTACGACCACAACGGCTACGTGGACAATGTGTATATCATCTATGCCGGAGGCGGCGAGGCTGACGGTGGCGGCACAAGCACTATCTGGCCCCACTCCTACTCCTACGAGGACTTTGGCTACGGAAGCCTTGAGCTCGACGGCATCAAGATGGGCAGCTACGCCTGCGGCAACGAGATAAGAGGCGGCAGCGGCGGACAGATAACCGGTATCGGCACGTTCACCCACGAGTTCGGCCACGTGCTCGGACTGCCCGACCTCTACGACGTGGACTACGGCTATACGACCTTCCCTCCCGGCGCTTTCGACACGATGTCCAACGGTTCCTACAACAACAACATGAACACTCCCCCACTCTTCTCGGCCTTTGAGCGCGCCGAACTGGGCTGGGCCGACTACACGGAACTGAGCGACACTACCGACACCGTGGTGGTTATACCCGACCTGAAGGACTGCAACATGGGCTACCGTGTGTCGGTTAAGGACAAGCCGGGCGAGTTCTACGTATTGGAAAACCGCCAGCAGAGCGGTTGGGATGCCTATCTTCCCGGCCACGGCATGCTGATGTGGCACATCGACATAGACACTCTCGCGTGGAAGAACAACACGGTGAACACCATCGGAACCCACCAACGCGTGGACTTGGTGGAGGCCGACAACAAGCGCACCTCTACCACTACGAGCGGCGACCCGTTTCCCGGCACGGCCAATGTGACCAAGTGGACGCTCACGTCGTGGGCCGAAGACACTCTGCTCACGCTCGACGACATAGAGGAAACCGACGGCACGATACTGCTCACGCTGGGCGGCATAAAGTTCAACCTGGCCACTCCCGTGGTGGATGTGCGCAGCGTGGAGGACAGCTCTGCCGTGGTGGCATGGAGCAATGTGCCCAACGCCAACCGCTACAAGCTGAGCCTGTATCAGACAAACGGTGAGGAGAAGACCGTTGTGGACGGCTACAACGACTGCGCTTTCAGCCTGTCTGACTCTATAACCATCAGCGGACTGAAGCCCGACACCGACTATGAGCTGCTGCTCCACGCCACTCGCGGTTCCTACACGTCGGACACAGCCACCGCAAAGCTGCACACCACGCCTATACCTTTCTATAAATATGCTCCGCAAGGGGTTGTCCTGAGCGACATAACGCCCAACAGCCTCAACGCCTCTTGGCAAAAGGTGGACAGTGCGGACACTTATGAGGTGACTTTGAGCGAATGTTCGTTTGCCGCAGACACCACAACCATGGGCTACGACTTCGCCAACCGTGCCAGCGGCATGCCTAAGACGTGGAAGTATAAAGGCACGTTCATCTCGTCGCCCGACTTCGCCGGACAGTCCATGCCGTCGTTCCGCATGTCGAGAGACGAGGACTATCTGACCGTGGCCTACGACGGCGCACGCATATCTTCACTGTCGTTCTGGGCCAAGGCCACTGCCTACACCAACGGAACGCTCGTCGTGGAGACCTATCGTGGCGGCGAATGGCTGCCGGTTGACTCGCTCACGTTTGCGCAAGGCTCTGACAAGAACAACGTGGGACTGAACTTGGACTACGATTTCGACCAGTCTGACTCGGTGCGCATAGCGTTCATGCACTCGTCGGGCGCAATCTACATCGACGACGTGATGGCTGGTTGCCACAACACGGTAAAGACTCCGCTGGAGGCATACGACGCACTGGACACAAAGGGTGCGCTCACCTGCAGCTTCAGCGAACTTGAGAGCGGCAAGACCTACGCCCTCACTGTGCGGGCACGCAAGGAGAACACTCTGACCTGGCCGTCGGCTGAGGTGAAAGTGACTCTGCCCGACGACAAGTCTGGCATCTCCACCGCAAAACAGTCCACCATCTCTACCGCCACTGCCGTATATGACCTCAGCGGAAGGCGCATCGCCGACGGCGAAAAGCTCAACCGCGGCATATATATAATAAGGAAAGACGGCAAAACCGTAAAGGTTGCTAAACCTTAGGCAACCAGCGGTTTTCATAACTCGGCCACTTACGGTGCGTAAACAGCCTGTTTAGGATTCGTAAACAGGCCACTTACGCACCGTAACTCGGCCACTTTTTATTTTCAACCCAAAGCTATAAATCTACGAACCTCACCATGACCTACGCTGACATCATACTTCCGCTGCCTCTCGACGGGCTTTTCACCTACTCCATACCCTCGGCTTTGGAGAAGCGAACTGTGCCCGGAGTGCGCGTGCTCGTGCCGTTCGGCAAGTCCAAACGGTACATCGGCATAGTGGCAAAGGTGCACGGCAACAAGCCGGAGGGCTATGCCGTGAAGGACATCGTGCTCGTGATGGACGACCAACCGATGGTCACGGAGCAGCAATTCAGGCTGTGGCAGTGGATAGCCAACTATTATATGTCGTCCATCGGCGACGTTTTCAAGGCTGCCATGCCTGCCGGACTGAAGTCTGTGGACGGTTTCCACGCCAAGAAGGAACTGTATGTCATCCTTGCGCAGGAGTTTCGCTCTGAACAAGCGGTGCGCGTGGCGTTCGATATGCTGGGGCGTTCCGACAAGCAGCGCAAGACCTTGGAGTGCTATCTCGCCATGGCCCACTGCGGAGCCGACGGCACGCCTACCAAGGAGACCACGCGCGAGGCTCTCTTGAACGAGAGTCACGCCACTACGGCCATCGTTTCGGCTCTCGTGAAGCGCGGCATACTCACCACATACGAGCGCGAAGTGGGACGGCTGAACGACAGTCAGGAGCCTCAACCGGGCAACATGAAGCAGCTCGGCGAGGCGCAGCAGACTGCCTGCGACACCATTCTCAAGCAGTTTGAAGCCAAGGACACGGTGCTGCTCCACGGAGTTACGTCGAGCGGAAAGACCGAAGTGTATATCCATCTCATAGCCCAGGCAATAGAAAAGGGGCAGCAGGTGCTCTATCTCCTGCCCGAAATAGCCCTCACGGTGCAGATTATGGAGCGGCTAAAGAGGGTGTTCGGCAACCGCATGGGCATCTACCACTCCAAATACTCCGACGCTGAACGGGCGGAGATGTGGCGCAAGCAACTGTCTGACGAGCCTTACGACATCATTCTCGGGGCGCGTTCGGCGGTGTTTCTGCCCTTCACGAGGTTGGGACTTGTGGTCATTGACGAGGAGCACGAGTCGTCCTTTAAGCAGCAAGACCCCGCTCCGCGCTATCATGCTCGCAGTGTGGCGGCCGTTCTCGCACGCATCCACGGGGCGAAAACGCTGCTCGGTACGGCCACGCCAAGCCTTGAGACCTACCACAACGCCCTCACCGGCAAGTACGGTCTGGTGGAGATGACGCAGCGGTATGAGGGCATGGAGATGCCGGAGATACAGGTGGTGGACACCAAAGACCTGCAGCACCGCAAGATGATGACCGGGCCGTTCTCGCCCGTGCTACTGACTAAGGTGCGCGAAGCGTTGGAACGCGGCGAACAGGCCATACTGTTTCAAAACCGCAGGGGCTTTGCGCCGATGGTGGAGTGCAACCAGTGCGGATGGGTGCCCCACTGCCAGCACTGCGATGTGAGCCTTACGCTCCACCGAAGTGCCAACACTTTGACCTGCCACTACTGCGGCGGCACTTACCCAGTGCCCACGGAGTGTCCGGCATGCGGCAGCACCAATCTGAAGGCAAAGGGCTATGGCACGGAGAAGATTGAGGACTACATACTGGATATATTCCCTCAAGCACGCGTGGCTCGCATGGATTTGGACACAACCCGCACTCGCAACGCTTACGAACGCATCATCGGCAACTTCGCAAGCGGCCAGACCGACATACTCATCGGTACGCAGATGATAAGCAAGGGACTGGATTTCGACCGCGTGAGTGTGGTTGGCATACTCAATGCCGACTCCATGATGAACTATCCCGACTTCCGGGCCTACGAACACGCCTACATGATGATGGCGCAAGTGGCAGGAAGGGCTGGAAGAAAGCACAAGCGCGGACTGGTGATACTGCAAACCAAGAGTCCCGACTCGCCGCTTATTGCCCAGGTAGTGCGCAACGACTACCGCACATTCTTTCAGGAACAGATGGAGGAGAGAGCCGCTTTCAGGTATCCTCCGGTGTATCGGCTGATATACATCTACCTTAAACATAAGGAAAACAGTGTGGCTGAAGCTGCCGGAATGGCGCTCGGCCAACAGCTAAGGCAGTGGTTTGGCGACCGCATACTGGGGCCTGACAAACCGTCGGTGGCCAAGGTGAAGACGATGAACATACGCAAGATTGTGCTGAAACTGGAGCGTAGCATCGACATGACCAAGGTTCGCGAATACTTAATGTATGCCCGACAACAGCTAACCGCCGACAAACGCTACGCCTCCGTACAGGTTTACTTCGATGTCGACCCGGTTTGAGGCGGCGAAGTAAACCATTCAACAAGAGGAAAGACGCTTTTCAACGAGTGGAAAAGCGCTATTCAACAAGTGGGAAAGTGCTGTTCAATACTGGCAACTGGTGCGGAAGTATGGCCGAATGTCAAGGGCTTCCACTGTTGTGACGCAGGAAAACGGGCGCTTTGCGGGCAAGGTGACATCGGCAAAGCAGGAAGATGAGGTTGTGAAACGGCGGCACGCCTGTTCGTCAGTGTCGCCCGAACAGATATAGGTCAGACCGTTTACCGTCACGGTGTCGCCGCTTTCCATGCCGCGAAGGGTCAGTCGCACCCAACCATCAAACCCTTTCTTGAACGTATAGCGACCGGTGTTGCGCCCCGTTTGGTCAACATCGGCGGTTTCAATGGTGGAGAAAAAGGTGTTTTGCTGTATGCTTTCCACTCGCAAAGCCGTGCGCCACAGTTTCCTTGTGTCCGACACAGGCACCGACAACGCCGGAGTTTCCTCACGTGCAGGAAGCCATTCGGGCGCAAAAGTCGGGTCGATGGTCCACGAAGGGTCAAAAGTTCGGGAGTCAATCAGTTCGCTTCCGTCGGCGAAAGTGCGGCATCCCGACGCGCGGCACAGCCACATACTGTCGGTAGCGCAGGCATATCCGCATCCGTTCTCGCCGCCATTGCTGTGGAAATCGCCGCCATTGCACTGGAAACTCAGCGAGAGTTGCCGCTCGGAACGCCCACAACGCCCCGCTGGAGAGTACCATACGGCCAGGACATTGCCGCCTTTGCGGAGATAGCGCGCCACTTCATAGTGCGTAACCGCCACGGTGTCGCCTCCCAACGGCACGCCCGGTTCCAGCACATCGGTCACTACGTTGTAGCCATTGACGTAGAGAGCGTAGCGCCCGGCACTGGCTACGGCAACAACTGCGGCAGTGGGTTTCTCCTCAAGCACGATTTCGCGGCGAAACAGCACCTGTTCCGTGGAGTCAACCGCCGGATGGCTTATCCAACTCTGACCCCATTCGCCCGCAAATGCCGCCAACGACACAAGCAAAACCAACGCTGAAAGGACGAAACTCCTCATATTATTATAGGAAACGGGTATCGCTATTCTCCCGTTTCCCCATTCCTAATTCCTCTTTCCCAATTCCTAATTGTTGGAAACGGTTGCCGTTTCTCTCCCGTTTCCCCACTCCTAATTCCTATTTCCCAATTCGCTAATTAGCGAAAGCGGCTGCCTTTACTCCCCGTTTTCCACCAGTCTGCGGCGGTATTCCTTGGGAGAAACACCGAGATTTGCCTTGATAAACTTGCCGAAGAACGACAGATTGGGGAAGTTGAAGTCGCTGGAAATCTCCTTTATCGAGCGGTCTGAATAGCGCAACTGCAGGGCTATGGCATCGGCGGCGCACCGGTGGATCCACTCCAGTGCGGTCTTTCCGCTCACCCGTTTCGACACCGACGAGAGGTATTTGGGCGTTATGCACATCCGTTCGGCATAGTATCTGACGCTCCGTTCGCGCCCTCCGTTCTCAGTAACCATCGAGAGAAACCGCTTGAACAGAATGTTTCCCTGTCGCGAAGAACCGTCATGGCTCTTGTCAACTAGCGGTTCGATGAGCGAAGCAAGTTCCCAAAGCAGTGTTTTGAACAGCGATTGCACCAGTTCGTTGCGGAACTTACCGGTGGTAGACGCCATTTTCAGTTCAAGAATCTGGGAATATTGCAGGAACAGTTGCCGCTGACTTTCGTCAAGACGCAGCACTGGATTGTGTCTGATATAGGCCAATATGTCCCATATCTCCTTGCGTTCGTGCATCTGAAACTTGATTCCCGAATAGGAAAGTCCCACCATCTTGGCGTCAAAGTCATCACTGTGCACTCTGCTTGCAAGGTATGTGTTGGGCAAACAGATGAGTATGTCACCCTTTTCCATACTGAAAGGATTGCCGTTCAGGGCACCTTCCATCCGCCCCTCAACGCAAAACACCATGAGAATCATGTCCAGATGAATCACATCCGTACTTGATTCTGCGCCCTTGACGGTTTTTATCACTATCAAGTTGCCGTCATAATAGTCGTCAAGTCCCAAGTTGTTGAGAAGATCCGGGTCAATGCTTATTCCAATATCTGCCATATTTTTTCTTTCACTCATTCTGTTTGTAATGCCAAATGCGACTCAGCCACAATTCAAACGCGACTCAGCCTCTATTCAAACACACCTGAAGTAATAAGCAAAGCCCATGCACACGCCAAGC
>CAVKVO010000068.1:0-11094 GCA_963659575.1 Prevotella sp. CAG:1031 | reverse complement strand
GCACGCACGTTCTTCGGCGAATATGACATCGACGCTCTCACCGTGGCTCCGTATATGGGTGAAGATAGTGTGACGCCGTTCCTCACCTACGACGACAAGTGGGTGATACTGCTTGCGCTGACCAGCAACAAGGGTTCGCACGACTTCCAGTTGACCGAGGACAAAAACGGTGAAAGGTTGTTTGAAAAGGTGCTCCGCACATCGCAGCAGTGGGGCAACGAGAACAATATGATGTATGTTGTGGGCGCAACCCAAGGCGAGATGTTCAAGGACATACGCAAGGTGGCTCCCAACCACTTCCTGCTCGTTCCCGGTGTGGGTGCACAGGGCGGCAGTCTGCAAGAAGTGTGCAAATACGGCATGATTGACGACTGCGGACTGCTGGTCAACTCGTCGCGCGGCATCATATACGCTTCGGCTGAAAAGGATTTTGCTGCTGTGGCAGGACAAAAGGCCAAGGAACTGCAGGAGCAGATGGCCGAAGAACTCCAAAAATGCAAGACTGCACAATAATAAACGACCCGGTATTCGGGTTCATCTCCATACCCAAGGGACTGCTGTCAGACATTGTGAAGCATCCCTTGTTGCAACGTCTCACGCGCATAAACCAACTGGGACTGGCATCTGAGGTGTATCCCGGAGCCAAGCACACGAGGTTTCTGCACTCCATCGGTGCGTTTCACCTCATGTCGAAAGCCATTCTGACACTGCGGCAGAAGGGCAACTTCATCTTCGACAGTGAGGCGGAAGCGGTGGAAGCCGCCATACTGATGCACGACATCGGTCACGGACCGTTCAGTCATGTGCTGGAACACACGCTGATAAGCGGCATTTCGCACGAGGAGATTTCGCTGCTCATGATGGAACGCATAAACCGCGACCTGGGCAACAGTCTCAATCTGGCGATAAAGATATTCAAAAACGAATATCCCAAACGCTTCCTGCACCAACTGATAAGCAGTCAACTCGACGTGGACAGGCTCGACTATCTCAGTCGCGACTGTTTCTTCACGGGTGTGAACGAGGGTAATATTGGCAGTGCGCGCATAATAGAAATGATGAACGTGGCCGACGACAAACTCGTGGCCGAATACAAGGGTATATACTCCATAGAGAACTATCTCACGTCAAGGCGACTCATGTACTGGCAGGTGTATCTGCACAAGACGGCGGTGGCCTACGAAAAGGTGCTCATCAACGCCTTGAAGAGAGCGAAGTATCTGGCCCACAACGGCTACGATATATACGCCACGCCTGCACTGCGCCACTTCCTCTACAACGACATCGACGCCGGATGGTTTGACTCGCACCCCGAAACGCTCAATCTGTACAGTCAACTGGACGACAACGACATCTGGTGCTGCTTGAAAGTGTGGATGGACTGCGACGACAGGATTCTCTCAACCCTCGCCACCGACATGGTGGACCGACGAGGTTTTAAGGTGGAGATACACGACGACCAGATAAGCGAAGGACGCATAGACGAGATACGGACAATGATTGCCGACAAGATGCAGGTGGACATGGACGATACCGACTATCTGATGAGCGTGGCCACGGTGGAGAAAGACATGTATGACACCGGCGACGACAGCATAACGATACTGTATCGCGACGGCTCGCTGAAGGACATTTCGGAGGCTTCCGAACTGCTCAACGTCCAGACGCTTTCCCAAAAAAGACGAAAATACTACCTCTGTTATCAGAGAGTATAAACAATTTTTGCTACATTTGCATAATTAACGAACTCCTAAAGCATAAATGGAATTTACAGCAAAACAGATAGCCGACTTTATCGGCGGCAAAGTGGAAGGCGACGACAACGTCTCCGTGAACACTTTTGCCAAGATTGAAGAAGGAAAAAAAGGTGCTATCTCCTTTTTGTCAAACCCCAAATATACACATTATATATATAGCACAGAGTCAAGCATCGTGCTCGTGAACGAGGACATGGTGTTTGACCAACCCGTAAGTGCCACTCTCATACGTGTGGCCAACGCCTACGAGTGTGTGGCGAAGTTGCTCCAGATGTATGAGGCAGCCAAACCCAAGAAGAAAGGCATCGACCCGAAGGCTTCGATAGCCGAAAGCGCAACCATAGGCAAGGACTGCGACGACAGAATTCTCTCAACCCTCGCCACCGACATGGTGGACCGACGAGGTTTTAAGGTGGAGATACACGACGACCAGATAAGCGAAGGACGCATAGACGAGATACGGACAATGATTGCCGACAAGATGCAGGTGGACATGGACGATACCGACTATCTGATGAGCGTGGCCACGGTGGAGAAAGACATGTATGACACCGGCGACGACAGCATAACGATACTGTATCGCGACGGCTCGCTGAAGGACATTTCGGAGGCTTCCGAACTGCTCAACGTCCAGACGCTTTCCCAAAAAAGACGAAAATACTACCTCTGTTATCAGAGAGTATAAACAATTTTTGCTACATTTGCATAATTAACGAACTCCTAAAGCATAAATGGAATTTACAGCAAAACAGATAGCCGACTTTATCGGCGGCAAAGTGGAAGGCGACGACAACGTCTCCGTGAACACTTTTGCCAAGATTGAAGAAGGAAAAAAAGGTGCTATCTCCTTTTTGTCAAACCCCAAATATACACATTATATATATAGCACAGAGTCAAGCATCGTGCTCGTGAACGAGGACATGGTGTTTGACCAACCCGTAAGTGCCACTCTCATACGTGTGGCCAACGCCTACGAGTGTGTGGCGAAGTTGCTCCAGATGTATGAGGCAGCCAAACCCAAGAAGAAAGGCATCGACCCGAAGGCTTCGATAGCCGAAAGCGCAACCATAGGCAAGGATGTCTACGTGGGTGCGTTTGCCTGCATAGGGGAGAACGCCGTGATTGGCGACAACACCATGATATATCCCCATGCCGTGATTGGCGACGGAGTGAAGATTGGCGACAACTGCCTCGTGTATCCCAACGTGACCATCTACGACGGTTGCCGCATTGGCAACAGAGTGACCATCCATGCCGGTACGGTGATTGGTGCCGACGGTTTCGGTTTTGCTCCCAACGCCGAGGGCTACGACAAGATACCTCAGATTGGCATCGTGACGATAGAGGACGATGTGGAAATCGGTGCCAACACGTGTATAGACCGCTCCACTATGGGCAGCACCATAATAAGAAAGGGTGTGAAACTCGACAACCTGATACAGGTGGCCCACAATGTGGAGATAGGTGAGAACACGGTTATGTCAGCACAGGTGGGCATCGCCGGAAGCACAAAAGTCGGTTCGTGGTGTATGTTTGGCGGACAGGTAGGTCTGGCCGGTCACATCACCGTTGGCGACAAGACATTCCTCGGAGCGCAGTCGGGAGTGCCTGGCAGCATAAAGGGCAACCAGACGCTCATCGGTACACCGCCTATGGAGCCTAAGGCATACTTCAGGTCGCAGGCTATATTCAGACGTTTGCCCCAAATGTACAAGCAGCTGGATGAGCTCCAAAAGGAAATCGAAGAACTGAAAAATAATAAATAAAGATATAATAGATGAAACAGACGACTCTAAAGGGAAGCTTCTCCCTCTGCGGCAAAGGTCTGCACACAGGACTCAGCCTGACTGTTACATTCAACCCCGCACCAGAGAACACGGGATACAAGATACAGCGCATTGACCTCGACGGTATGCCTACGATAGACGCCATCGCTGAAAACGTGGTGGACACGAAGCGCGGCACGGTGCTCGGCAAGGGCGACGTAAGGGTGTCTACCGTTGAGCACGGTTTGGCTGCCCTCTACGCCCTCGGTGTGGACAACTGTCTGATACAGGTGAACGGCCCGGAGTTTCCTATCCTTGACGGAAGTGCCGCCAAATATGTGGCAAAGATTGAGGAAATAGGCAAGGAAGAGCAGAACGCCCCTAAGGACTGGTATGTCATACACAAGAAGATTGAGGTGAAGGACGAGGAAACGGGTTCGTGCATCACGATACTGCCCGACGAGGAGTTCAGCCTTACGGCCATGTGCTCGTTCAACTCGAAGTTCATCAACAGCCAGTTTGCTTCGCTCGACAAGATAGACGACTTCAAGAGCGAGATTGCCCCGGCAAGAACCTTTGTATTTGTTCGCGACATAGAGCCTCTGCTTCATGCCAACCTGATAAAGGGAGGCGACCTCGACAACGCCATCGTTATCTACGAAAAGCAGACCTCGCAGGAGCAGCTCGACAAGCTCGCCGACATGATTCAGGTGGAGCACCGCGACGCCACCGAGCTTGGCTACATACAGAACAAACCGCTCGTGTGGGAGAATGAGTGCACCCGTCACAAGTTGCTCGACATCGTAGGCGACATGGCTCTGATAGGCAAACCCATCAAGGGACGCATCATTGCCACACGTCCCGGACATACTATCAACAACAAGTTTGCCCGTCAGATGCGCAAGGAGATACGCAAGCACGAGATTCAGGCTCCTATATACGACCCGAACGTGGCTCCGGTGATGGATGTGAACCGCATACGCGAACTGCTTCCCCACCGCTATCCTATGCAGTTGGTGGACAAAGTGATTGCTCTTGGCGCAACAAGCATCGTCGGCATAAAGAACGTGACAAGCAACGAGCCGTTCTTCGTGGGTCACTTCCCGCAGGAACCGGTGATGCCGGGCGTGCTTCAGGTGGAAGCAATGGCACAGTGCGGCGGTCTGCTCGTGCTCAATACCGTTGAAGAACCTGAGCGTTGGTCAACATACTTTATGAGAATAGAAGAGGTGAAGTTCCGCCAGAAGGTTGTTCCGGGCGACACCCTCATCTTCAAGGTAGACCTTCTCGCCCCGATACGCCACGGCGTGTCGTCAATGAAGGGCTACGTTTTCGTGGGCGACCACGTCGTTTCTGAGGCATCGTTCACCGCTCAGATAGTAAAGAACAAGTAAAAAGGGAGATAACTATTCAGTAATGAACATTATAAGCCCAATGGCATATGTGTCGCCAAACGCGAAACTCGGCGACAACAACGAAATAGGGCCTTTCTGCTACATTGACGACAATGTGGTGATAGGCGACAACAACAAACTGTATAACAGCGTGACCATACACACTGGAGCACGCATCGGCAACGGCAACGAGTTTTTCCCCGGAGCCAGCATAAGCACAAAACCGCAGGACCTGAAGTTCAAAGGTGAGGAAACTCTGTGTGAGATTGGCGACAACAACAGCATACGCGAGAACGTCACCATAAGCCGCGGCACCGCCAGCAAGGGCAAGACCGTGGTGGGTTCGGGCAACCTGCTGATGGAAAACATGCACGTGGCGCACGACTGTGTGGTGGGCAACGGACTGATTATCGGCAACTCTACCAAGCTTGCCGGTGAGGTTACGGTGGACGACAACGCCATCATAAGTGCAACGGTGCTTTGCCACCAGTTCTGCCGCATAGGAGGTTATGTGATGATACAAGGCGGTTGCCGATTCAGTCAGGACATTCCGCCATACATAATCGCCGGAAAAGAACCCACAAAATACTGCGGCATCAACATCATCGGACTGCGCAGACGTGGTTTCAGCAACGAAACGATTGAACAGATACACGACACCTACCGCATTATATATGCCAACGGCATAATAAAAGACGGTATACAGGAGGCACGGGCCAAGTATCCGGGAGTACCTGAGGTGGAATATATCTGCTCGTTCATAGAAAGTTCCAAACGAGGAATCATCCGTTGATGAACGATATCCTCGTCGTTCTTACCGGTCCGACAGCCGTGGGAAAAACGGCGTTGTGCATGGAGATAGCCAAGAAATACGGCATTTCCATAATCAATGCCGACTCACGACAGATGTTCAGGGGCCTGACCATTGGCACCGCCGCACCGTCAGCGGAACAGTTGGCGCAGGTGGAGCACTTCTTCGTTGGCACGCTGTCGCTGCAAAGCTACTACAACGCAGCCATGTTTGAGCAGGACGCGCTGCAGGAGATTGCCCGGCAGTTTGACCGACAGCCCTCCGGCGACAAACGGTTGGCATTGATGAGCGGCGGAAGCATGATGTATATCGACGCCGTATGCCAGGGCATTGACGACATACCCACCATCAGCGAGGCTACGAGAACGGCGGTGAAGGCACGGTTGGAGCAGGAAGGACTCGAAACACTGTGCGAGGAGTTGCGCAAACTCGACCCCGAATACTACGAAACCGTTGACCGGAAGAACACAAGGCGTGTGGTTCACGGATTGGAGATATGTCTTCAGACAGGCAAGACCTACACTTCATTCCGCAAAAGGGAGAAGAAGGAACGTCCGTTCAAGATAGCGACAATCGTTCTCGACCGACCGCGCGAAGAACTGTATGAGCGCATCAACGCACGTGTGGACTCCATGATGGAGAACGGACTGCTCGACGAGGCGAAACGCCTTTATCCCTACCGCCAACTCAACGCCCTGAACACCGTGGGCTATAAGGAGATGTTCGCCTATCTTGACGGTATATACTCTCTGGACGAAGCCGTGGAGCGCATAAAGGGCAACACACGGCGCTATGCACGCAAGCAACTGACGTGGTTCAAGAGGTACAAGGATGCGAAATGGTTCAATCCGAATGACTCAAACGAAATAATGAATTATATATCCCGACTATGAGCAAGGTTTCAAACGAGGGGAAAGGCTGGGCAAAACGTTGCCTTTCCCAGTTCTTTAAGGCCATAAAGAACTGCGCTTCATGGTACAAAGGTTTGTACAAAGGAAAGAAATGGTACACCAAAACCCTTATCGGTTTCATTTCTTTCATAGCAGCTTTCATCATATATCTTGGTGCTGTTGACATCAACTTCCTCTGGCTCTTCGGCAAATCGCCCGGCATGGCGATGATAAAGAAACCTGTGACCAACCAGGCTTCGGAGATTTACAGTGCCGACGGGGTTATGATAGGCAAGTATTTCAATGAAAACAGGACCCCGGTGAAGTATGAAGACGTGAACCCGGTGTTCTGGAAAGCCCTCATAGACACTGAGGACGAACGCTTCTATCACCACTTCGGCATCGACCTGCAAGGCGTTTTCGCCGCTGCAAAGGACTATGCCGTGCACCACGATGCGCGCGGTGCGTCGACCATTACGCAGCAGTTGGTGAAGAACATGTTCCGCGTGCGTACTCAATACTCCACCGGTTTGCTCGGTTATATCCCCGGTGTGAAGATGCTGATAATGAAGAGCAAGGAGTGGATTACCGCCGTCAAGATTGAAATGTTTTTCGACAAGAAGGAAATCCTCACGATGTATGCCAACACGGTGGACTTCGGATCAAATGCATACGGTGTGAAAACGGCGTGCAACACCTACTTCAACACAACGCCCAAGGACATGACAACCGACCAGGCTGCCATCCTTGTGGGTATGCTCAAGGCCACAACCTATTATAATCCGCGCATAAATCCTGAAAACAGTTTGCGTCGCCGCAACACTGTGCTGAGCAATATGATGCAGCACGGCGACCTGGACCGTGTGGCGTTTGACTCGCTGAAGGCAAAACCCATACAGTTGAACTACAACGTGGAGAGCAACTACGACGGACAGGCCACATACTTCCGTGAGGCAGTTGCCAACGAACTGAAAGACTGGTGTCACGACAACGGATACGATTTGTACACAAGCGGTCTGAAGATATACACCACCGTGGACACCCGTATGCAGAAGTATGCGGAGGAAGCCGCACGCAAGCAGATGCGCATTGTGCAGCGCAACTTCAACAACCACTGGGGAAAGACCAATCCCTGGCAGGACGAAAAGCACAAGGAAATACCCGGTTTCATCGAAGGTATAGTGCAGAAGTTGCCCGTATACAAGCAACTTTTGCAGAAATATCCCAACAATCCCGATTCAATACAGATTATTCTCAACCGTCCGCACAAGGTGAAGGTGTTCGACTACGACAAAGGAACGGTGGAAATGGAGATGAGTACGATGGACTCCATACGCTACATGGTGCGCTTCATGCACTGCGGATTCGTGGCAATGGAGCCTAACACCGGTCATGTGAAGGCATGGGTAGGCGACATCGATTTCAACTCGTGGAGATACGATAAGGTAAAAGCCATGCGCCAACCCGGTTCCACATTCAAACTGTTTGTCTACACAGAAGCGATGAACCAGGGACTCACGCCTTGCGACAAGCGCCGCGACGAGTATTTCAGCATGAAGGTGTATGACGCTCAGCAGAAGAAGGAAGTGACGTGGGCACCGACCAACGCCAACGGATACTTCACTGGCGACTCCATGCCGCTGAAGGCAGCCTTCGCGCAAAGTATCAACTCCGTGGCTGTGAAGCTCGGTCAGGAAGTGGGCATAGACAATATCGTCAGCACCGCGCATGACATGGGTATCAAGAGTCCGCTCGACAACACGCCTTCGCTTGCGCTCGGATCAAGCGACGTGAACTTGTTGGAGCTCGTCAACGCATACGCTACAGCCGTCAACGACGGTAAGATGCACGAACCGGTGCTCGTAACCAAGGTGCTCGACCGCGATGGCAACGAGATTTATACCGCACCGTCGGAGCAGCACCAAGCTATACCTTACAAGAGTGCCTTCCTCATGCAGCAGTTGTTGCAGGGCGGTATGCGCGAACCCGGAGGTACGAGTCAGAGTCTGTGGGGCTATGTGGGCAAATTCCGCGACACTGATTTCGGAGGAAAGACAGGTACATCCAACAACCACTCCGACGCTTGGTTCGTAGGAGTTAGTCCCAACCTTGTGGCAGGAGCATGGGTAGGCGGTGAATATCGTTGCATCCACTTCCGTACAGGAGCCTTGGGTCAGGGCAGTCGCACGGCATTGCCCATCTGCGGTTACTTCTTCGAATCCGTACTTGGCGACCCCGCTTTCCAGAAATATCACGGTAAGTTCGCTAAGCCAAAGGACAATGATATCACATACGACATGTATAACTGCGCCAGCTACTACAAAGGTCGCTCCGACAACGACTCTGTAAGTGCTGACAGCATTGACGGTGGCGAAGAGACCGTGACGTTTGACGGCGAAGAAACGCCCACTGAAGCCGCTGCGGAAGGCCATGAGCACAACACGGAGCACGGCGAAGTGGTGAAGGAAAACGCAGCTGAGCACAACAAGGGCGCTGCCACAGAGACCAAGAAGCGCAAGAAACCGACATACGAAGACGTGACATTCCCCGACTGACACGCTGGTATGGAACTCGATTTGGACAACAAAGAGTGGCAAGACGCTCTGCAAATAATCCGGTATACCAGTCGCTCGCTCTTCCTCACAGGCAAGGCGGGCACGGGTAAATCAACCTTTTTGCGCTATGTTGCCGAACAAACCAAGAAGAAATACGTAATCCTCGCTCCCACCGGTATTGCCGCAATCAATGCCGGTGGGAGCACTCTCCACAGCTTTTTCCGTCTGCCGTTCCACCCATTGTTGCCGAACGACAGTCGCTACAGTGTCCGCAACATCCGCGATACCCTCAAGTACAGCAGTGCCCACTGCAAACTTCTGCGCGAAATAGAGCTTATCATCATCGACGAGATAAGCATGGTGCGCGCCGATATCATCGACTTTATTGATAAAGTATTGCGCATATACTGTCGCAATATGCGCACTCCGTTTGGCGGCAAGCAACTTCTGCTTGTCGGCGATGTGTACCAGTTGGAGCCTGTTGTGCGCGAAGAAGACCGCCAACTGCTGCGGCCGTTCTATTCAACCCCATATTTCTTCGCCGCCAGAGTGTTCCATGAGTTCAGTCTTGTGAGTATCGAACTGCGCAAGGTGTATCGCCAGAAGGATGACAATTTCATAAAAATACTCGACCGCATACGCAGCAACACCGCAAGCATGGGCGACATGACCGCTCTCAACCAGCGTGTGGGTGCACCTATCGCCACGCGCGAAAACAGTCTGGCCATCACTCTTGCCACGCGGCGCGACACGGTGGACTACATCAACGAGCAACAACTCAACTCCATAGAGGGCAATCCGACTGTATTCCACGGCAACATCAAGGGCGAATTTCCCCTAACGTCACTGCCCACACCGATGGAACTGCACATAAAACCCGGTGCACAGGTGATATTCATAAAGAACGACAAGGAGAAGCGGTGGGTGAACGGTACGCTCGGAGTGGTGAGCGGAATAGACGAAGAGGCCGGACTCATATCTGTTGTGACCGAAGACGGTGAGGAATATGCCGTGGAACGTGAGGTGTGGGAGAACCTCCGCTACACGTTCAACGAAAAGGAACAGAAGATTGAGGAGGAAGAACTCGGTGTCTACATACAGTTTCCGCTGCGCCTCGCATGGGCCATCACGGTACACAAGAGCCAGGGACTAACCTTCCGTCAGGTGAACATCGACTTCACCGGCGGTGCATTTGCCGGCGGACAAGCATACGTGGCACTCAGCCGCTGCACCTCGCTTGACGGTATTAGCCTGAAAGAACCGATGAAACGGAGCGACATCTTTGTGCGCGAAGAAGTGGTGCGCTTCGCCAGTCAGTATAACGACAGTGCGAGAATAGGTCTCGCGCTAAAGGAAAGCAAGGCCGACCGCGAATATCACGATGCCGTTGAGGCGTTCGACCGTGACGATTTCGACGGTTTCATCGACAACTTCTTTAAGGCAATCCACAGTCGCTACGACATAGAAAAGCCTGCGGCCAAACGTTTCATACGTCGCAAACTCGGAATCATTCCCCGATTGCGCAGTGAAGTGAGCCGTCTGGAGGCTGAAATAACGCGCCAAACGGAACTGATGAAGCGTCTTGCTGCCGAATACACTCTGCTCGGCAAGGAGTGCGAAGCCGAACACATGGCCGAAGCTGCCATACGCAACTACAAGAAAGCCTTGGAACTCTATCCGGAAGCACGCGAAGCGAAACGGAGATTGAAAAAGTTGGGGGCTGGCAAATAGTGGTTGTCATAGAGACGACAACACTGATATCTTCCTCAAATCACCCGATTTTATTCAATAAAATGCATCGTATTGAATAAAATCGGTACTTTTTTATTCAATACGACCAACATATTGAATATTCTTTGCCTATCTTTGTACGCAGAATAGGCTGTGATGGTAATTCCGAAAACGAGTATTCATTGCACTC
>CAVKVO010000067.1:0-11122 GCA_963659575.1 Prevotella sp. CAG:1031 | reverse complement strand
TTGCTGTCCTTATTGTCCATTAACCTTATATTGGTGGGGCTGTAAAACCTTTGAAATCCCCAACTTAGGAACTGCAAAGTTACGAAATAAAGGTGCTGAAAGCAATGAAAACAGGAAAAAACAAGACTTCAATCTGTTAAAGGGAAATCGTAGAGGATGGTTTAGACCGTGTCCGGCGCAGTCGTAGGAGGGTTGCTGTCTTAGGTGATTCCATCGCGTATAAAGAGCGAAAGAGTAACAATTCAGAGCACGAATGGTACGAGAAATCGTCATGTTTCCAATCTTGTACCCTTTTAGCTAAGGGCAAAGCGAGGACGCTTCGCCTACTAAGCCTTCCAACTAAGCGCAGCGATTCTTCATTAAAACCCTTTGCGGTTGTGGTTTCTTTTTGTACTTTTGGACGCTATTAGTAATGTGGCATAGACAAGAAGAGATTATGAGTGGCAAGATATTGGAAAAGGGTTGTTTCTTATTGGCAGCATTGTCTTTTGCGGTTGGAACTTGTTGTGCCCAGTCTGTTATTGAGAACGAGCAAAAGAGCCTAACTCCGCAAGAAGATACTGCTGCGCCTTTTGTTCATTCGACAGTGAGCGCGACAACGCCGGTATTGTTTCAAGGGCAAGGTATGAATGTGATGCCGGGAAATGGACTCATGCCTTTTCGGGAAACGGAATCATACACTAAACCGGATTTAACCGACTCATATAGCCTGTCGGGGAATAACTTGCTCGGCGTAAAGAACTTGGGACTATACGCCACTTCATCCGAAGATACTTATCTCAACTTGTTGAAGAGCAGGAGTGCTGCTTTTATGCTGGATTATCAGAAAGATAATTTCCGTATAAAGGCCGGACTTGTTGCTAATCAATATGCGACATTAGGAACGACAACACAGTTTGGCGTAAATGGTGTTTTGGAATACAAACTGTCCCAGCACTGGTCTTTGGTGGCTTTTGGCACGTTATATAATCGCAATCCGTATTTTTCCATGGCGGCATTCCCCTTTGTTGAAACATCCTCATACGGAGGTTTGATAAAATATGAGGGAGAAAAAATGGGAATGAAACTTGGCGCAAGAAGATATTATGACGCCTTTCAGAGACGATGGAAAACGGAACCTATCATTACACCTTCTATAAAAGTAGGTAAGAAAATGACTTTTGAACTACCCGTCGGACCGTTAGTTCAGAAGTCCTTGGAAAAACTATTGAGGAAAGAAACAAACAACGGCCCCATCATAATGCCCAGTTTTGACTGAGAGAAACCATGAAAATTCTGATAACAACACTGTTCGTGTTCTCCGTTCACACCTTGTCTGCACAGGAGGTCAACGGGAAAGACTCTTTGGACATCAATAAATTGTATGCGACTTTGCCCGAGGTTGTGGTGAAAGCCGACAAACCTATCGTGAAAGTGGTGCAGGGAAAGATGGTGTACAACATGCAAAACCTTTTGGAAAAGTTGCCTGCCGACAACGCCTACGAGGCTCTTACACGTATTCCAGGTGTGAGCGATGTGAACGGCAGTATAATGTTTTCCGGCAACGCAGTGACGCTTATAGTCAACGGACAGGCCACCACTCTGACACAAGAGCAGTTGATTGAAAGACTGAAAGCCATGCCTGCTGCGCAGTTGTCCAAGGCAGAAGTGATGCTTGCCGCTCCTGCTCGCTATCATGTTAGGGGTATGGCGATAAACATTGTTACGGAAGACTATACCGGCACCCGCCAGTTGTCGGGACAGGTGATAGGCGGATTGCGACAAAGCAAGTATGCTGATGGTTTCGGCAATTTCAACCTTTCCCTGCAAAGGGGCAAGTTCGGGCTGGATGTGCAATACCAATATGTTAACGGTAACTCATACGGAGAGTCGTCGCGCACTGCCAACCATCCTTTGGGCGACAGGCGAGTGAGCTACAGCGATGATACCTGGCAGAAGTCGTTTGGTATCACCCATGATTACCGCCTCGGCATGAGTTACGCCTTTAGCAAGAACCATCGCCTTGAAATTGCCTATACCGGCAACTGGGATAAGACCTGTGCCAACAGCCATGCGACGGGTTCGAGCGTGAGTGCAACGCACCTCGACGGCCATGAATATCTGCACAACGTCGATGTGAACTATTCTCTTCCTTTTGGACTTACCGTCAGCGGTTCGTACACAAGCTACCGCACTCCACAGCAGCAAAGGCTCGACGGTACGATGTATACAGATGAAAGCGAAACGGAACGCAACCTGACGAGCGGCAGTGAACAAACCATAAACAAATGGATGTTCACTGCCGACCAAACCCACACCTTGCCGCACGACTGGGAACTTTCGTATGGCGTGAAGGGGCAGTTCACGAGTGACAAGAGCTATCAAACCACGCTCGACAAGGGAGGAAACGTCGTGGCGGACGCAACAAGTGGCGTTGACATCAACGAGCGTATATGGAATGTATACGCCGGATTCAGCAAGCAGATAAGCAAGGCCTTCAGCATCGAAGCCTCCGTTGCCGCCGAACAATACCACTCTCCGATATGGAACGAATGGCGCATATATCCCTCGTTCAACGCTTTGTGGAACATCAACGACAACCATCTGCTCAACCTTTCGTTCAGTTCCAACTCGGAGTTCCCAACCTATTGGTCAACAATGAGCAGTGTGTCTTACGCTTCAACATACACGGAGATACATGGCAATCCCGACTTGAAACCCTATTCTAATTACAGCGTCAACCTCATGTGGCAGATAAAGCGGCGCTACACGTTTACGGCTTTCGCAAATCTGATGCCCGACTATTCTGTGCAGTTGCCATATCAGACGTCTGACCGTATGGCGGTGATAATGAAGGAGACAAATTTCAACTATCAACACTCGTTCGGACTGCAAGCCTCCGCAATGTTTAGTGCCGGCAAATGGCTCAATGGCAACGTCTTTGTTGTCGGGATATATCGGCACGACAAGAGCGACCATTTCTTCGATGTGCCTTTCGACCGCAAACAGTTGTCTGCGGTACTTGGAGGCAATGCGTCCATAAAACTTTGCCGCACGCAAGACATTCGCCTTATGCTCAATCCGTTCTTTCAGTCTAAGGCAATTCAAGGCGTTTACGACATCAATCCCATCTTTAATATGAACGCCAAACTCCAGTGGTCTTCGCCTGACGGCAAATGGGGATTGCGCATCAGTGGCAGCAATATCTTCAACAACAAATATGACTGTCATTCCGTGCAAGGCAATCAAGACTTCCGCATGAAGGTAAACAACAACTGGGCCACAGTGACCTTTGCCGTTGTCTACAAGTTTGGAGGCTACAAGGAGAAGGAGGTGAAGGAAGTTGATACGTCGAGAATGGGCCATTGATGCGGTTCATTGTGCCAAATGGCAAGGCTCCCTTTTTTACTTTTTAAGCATAATAGCAACGCTTTTCCGAGCATAATGGTTAAATTTGCACGTGAAAACGAGTGAGTTATAGGCTGTTGGAGCATAAAAACGGTGCGGGATTGACTGCATTTCGACCGAATAAACATGGCCACACTCAATGGCAACGACAACCATACTATATAATATAAGGTAAGGAAATGGACAAGACAACCATCAGAGTAATCAACAAAAGCCACCATCCGCTGCCGGCTTACGCCACAGTGCAGAGTGCCGGAGTGGACCTTCGCGCAAACATAGACGCACCGATAGTGCTGCATCCAATGGAGAGAACACTCGTGGGAACGGGACTTTTCATCGCCCTTCCCGAAGGTTATGAGGCACAGGTGAGGCCCCGGAGCGGACTGGCACTGAAGCACGGACTGACTGTCTTGAACACTCCGGGCACGATAGACGCCGACTATCGAGGCGAAATAAAGGTACTTCTCATCAATCTTTCAGCCGAAGACTTCACTATTAACGACGGCGAAAGAATAGCGCAAATGGTTGTTGCACGCCACGAAAAGGCCGATTTCATCGAAGTGGAGGCTCTTGACGAAACCGAACGCGGCGACGGAGGATACGGACATACGGGAGTGAAGTGACGTATGCGTAGGTTATGGAGTGTCATACTGCTGTTTGCCGTGGCCGCAATGACGGTCGCACGTGCAGACAATGGTGGTCAGCGCAAATATGACTGCCTCTTTCTTGAGGCAATGATGGAGCGCGGACAAGGCAACGATGCCGCCGCGTTTGAACTGCTGCGCCATTGCGCAAGCATCAAACCCGACGCTTCGGAGACTTATTTTTACCTTGCGCAGTATTACTCCATGCTCAAGGACAAGGACAAATCGCTTTCCTGTGTTAAGAAAGCGGCTGAACTCAATCCCCTTAATCACATTTATCAGGAAACGCTTGTGCAAGCGTATATCAGCAACGGTCAGACCGACGAGGCCATAAGTGCGCTTGAAAACCTCGCGAAGACCGAAACCGATAGCGAAGATGCACTGGAAATGCTTGCACGACTTTATATCCAGAAGAAAGACTACACCAACGCCATAAAGGCATTCGACCGACTGGAAACGCTGGAGGGCAGGAGCGAAAACCTGTCGCTGGCCAAGAGCGGTGTGTACGAGATGTTGGGCGACAGAAAGGCGGCCACCGAGGAGGTGAGGAAGCTTGCCGAACAGAATCCTAACGACCTTAACTACGAATGTGCCTACGGTGAAGCCTTGATGAGAAACGGCGAGAAGGAGAAAGCACTTGCTATATATAATAAGGTGTTGGGTGAAGATCCAGCCAACAGTAGGGCGCAGATGATAATGCGCACGTACTATAAGGAGCAAAAGGACACCGCAAGCGCCGACTCAATGACACTTGCCATTCTGCTCAACAAGTCCACCGCCAAGGAAACGCGCATAGAACTGTTGCGGGAAGAGGTCGGTGAAAGCGAGCAAAATGGCGGCGACAGCACCAAAATCATAATGTTTTTCAAGAAGGTTCTCGCTGTTCCGCAGCCCGATTGCGACCTTGCGCTCATGTATGGGGCCTACATGGAATTGAAGAATATGCCCAAGGACAGCATCGCCAAGGTGCTTGAGCAAGTGCTTCTCATTGCTCCCGACAACGCGTCGGCACGTTTTCGTCTCGTAAACTATGCTTGGAGCGACGAAAACCTTGACCGTGTGATTGAATTGTGCCGTGCCGCACGTCAGTATAATCCCGATGAAATGGCCTTTTATTACTTCCAGGGCATGGCATACTACAGGAAGAATGACGAGGACAAGGCTCTTGACGCATTCCAAAACGGCATCAGCGTGATAACGGACAGCAGCGACCCGACCCTTGTTTCAGACTTCTACGCCGTCATGGGCGACATTCTTTTCAGCAAAGGCCGCGACAAGGAAGCCTTTGCTGCCTATGATTCTTGTTTGCAATGGAAGGAAGACAACATCAGTTGTCTCAACAACTACGCTTATTACCTTAGTCTAAAAGGACAAAAGCTCGACAAAGCCGAGCAAATGAGCCTCCGCACCGTTGAGGCGGAAGCAAAAAACTCCACTTATCTTGATACTTACGCCTGGATACTGTTTCTGCAGAAGCGGTATAGCGAGGCGAAAAAATACATAGACCAGGCTCTGAAGTATGACACTGACAGCAGTGCGGTCATCACAGAGCACGGTGGCGACATCTATGCGATGAACGGCGATGTGGACCGTGCCGTGCAACTGTGGCAGGAAGCTGCGAAAAAGGACCCGGAAAACAAGTCGCTGGCGAGAAAAATAAGGAAACGGAAATATGTCAAATAAGAGAATGATTAGCGCAAAGAGGCTTTTTACTTTGGCTGCGGCAGCGGTTATGGTGGTTATGTTCACCGTTTCCTGTCGCACACAGACTTCGGTGCAGAAGGACAACGGACAGATTGCAACAGGCAAAAGCAGCGGTGAGGCCACGGAAGTGCTGCAACGAGTGGTGAGCAACGCGCAGGATGCCCAATTCATAACATCGAAAATCAAGTTCAAGGTGGCGCTTGGCGACAAGGAAGTGTCGCTTGGCGGCAAACTGTGCATGAAGCGCGACGACGTGATACGTCTGCAACTGACCGCATTCGGGCTTATCGAGGCAGGCCGCATGGAGTTTACCAAGGACTATGTGCTGGTTATGGACAGGATAAACAAGCAGTACATAAAGGCAGAATATAAAGATGTGGACTTCCTGAACCAAAGCGGTCTCAATTTCTATTCTCTTCAGGCTCTGTTTTGGAACGAGTTGTTCCTGCCAAACCACACACGGGTTGGCAAAGAGTCGCTTAAATCCTACAACATAAGCATCGACGGCACGTCGGCAACCATAGGTTTGGACAACGGCAACATGCACTATAAGTGGGCTGCCAACAGCACTGACGGTTGCATAACCGACTTCTCCGGGGCGTATTCTGCCGCTGGAACAGGTCGCATCGGCGTGGATTGGAACTACGGTTCGTTCAAGAAACTGAAGGAAAAACAGTTCCCGACATCCAACAAAATAACGGTAACAACGCCCAAAAAGCCCGTTTCCATCGATTTGCAGTTGACAAATCCCAGCAACGACAGCAATTGGGAAACACGAACCGAGATTGGTTCCAAGTATAAGAAGGTGTCTCTTGACGACATATTGCGCCGTTTGTCTTCACTTTAGTCGCGCTTTCTAATTCTTTAGTCGTGTTTTTACAACTCTTTTAGTCGGACTTTGTAATTTACCATCGAACAACCAACCAAACATTATTCTTTCCCTGACGACGATGAAGCGTACAACAATACTCCTCATACTTCTCCTTTTTACTTTGCAACCCTATGCGCAGCGAGCCTCACAGACGCGGAGAGCCAAGGCCACTGCCGTGAAAAAGACTACGGGTACGGCGCAACGCAACAAGACAACTACGGCAAAGAAAGCCGCAACCACATCTAAGAAGGGTGCAAAAACGACGTCGAAGAAGGGAAACGCCGCAAGTGGCAACGCGTCGATAAATGGACTGAAGAACCAGAGCGCACAGATAAAGCGCAACATCAAGGAACAGGAAGCCAAACTGCGCACCAATGAGCGCGACGTGAAGCAGCGTTTGCAAAACCTGATGGTCATCAACACCGAGATAGCCGACAAGCGCCGCACCATAGACACTATCCGCAACGACATAAACCGCCTCAACGGCAACATCGGGCAGCTGAACAACCAGTTGGATGTGCTCCAGTCGGAACTTGACGACCGCAAGGACAAGTTTGTCAAGTCCATGCGCTATATGCACCACAACAGTTCCATACAGAACCAACTGATGTTCATTTTCAGCGCAAAGAACTTCACCCAGATGTTCCGTCGCCTGCGTTTCGTGCGCGAATACGCCAACTATCAGCGTGCGCAGGGCGAAATGGTGAAGAGCAAACAGGCGGAAATCACCAAGAAACACACCGAACTGACTGCCGTAAAGCAGCACAAGAACACCCTTTTGAACAAGGGTGAGCGCGAGCGACGCAACCTTGAAGGCAAGCAAACAGAGCAGGAACAGGTGGTTACAACGCTGAAAAAAGAACAAAAGACCATACAGTCGATAATAGCGCAGCAGCGCAAGAAGGACGAGCAGATCAACGCCCAGATAGACCGTTTGGTGGCTATTGAGGTGGAAAAAGCCCGTGCCCGTGCCGCTGCGGAGGCTCGTCGCAAGGCCGAAGCGGAAGCTGCTCGCAAGCGTGCCGCCGAGTTGGCTCGCAAAAAGGCTGAGGCCGAGGCCGCCGCAAGGGAGAATGCACGTCGCATAGCCGAGGCTAAGGAGCGTGAAGAGCGTGCCAAAGCTGCCGCAAGAGCAGCCGCCAACAAGGATGCGGAGGAGCGTAGAGCAGCCGAACGAGCCTTGAAGGAGGCTGAAAACGTGCGTGCTGCCGCTGAGCGCAAGGCTGAGAGCGACGCCAACAAGCACGCCCGTGAGGTGGAAGAGGTGAAGAAAGAGAAAACACTCGTGTATAATCTCGACTCAGAAGACCGCCGTATCAGTGGCAGTTTCGAGAGCAACCGCGGCCGACTGCCCATGCCGATTACCGGAGGCTACCGCATTGTGAGCCATTTCGGGCAGTATAACGTGGAGGGATTGACCAACGTGCGCCTTGACAACAAGGGTATAAACATCCTCGGACAGCCCGGTTCAAAGGCGCGAAGCATCTTCGACGGTGAGGTGAGCGCAGTGTTCAGTCTCGGCGGAACCACCGGTGTCATGGTGCGCCACGGCAGTTACATATCGGTATACTGCAACCTTTCGTCAGTCAGCGTACACCGTGGCCAGAAGGTTTCGGCCCGTCAGGTGCTCGGAAGTGTGGGTCAGGACAACATCCTCCAGTTCCAGTTGCGTCGCGAAACGGCAAAGCTCAATCCCGAAGCATGGCTCGGACGATGACAAAGACAGACCGTTAGCGGTTGTCGGAATACCCCGTTTTTATTCGTTATACCCGTTTTTGCAACTGTTCAGGGCGCAAAGTGCGCAGAGCAGTTGCCCATTTTTCATTTCCCTAAGCGAACATTTCCCTGAGCACATCCACTGATTTCAGCGGAGGAAAGTCGGGCAGGTGTATGGCGTAGTAGCGCAGAGCCACGTCGAGAAGCCTGTTGCGGTCCTCACGAGAAAGTCGGAACAGATGCATGGTCTGGTAGTTCATGCGCATCATGGTGCGCATCCGCCGTGCGTCGTCGGGCGAGAGCCAGTCGCTGTGGAGCGGACTATAGGTACAGAAACATCCACTGCGCAGGTCGAAACAGTCGCCTTCGTTGTAATCATCGAGGTTTGGGAAGAAACCCAGAAAGCGTGAGAGTCGCATCAGAAACACAAGGTGGAAGTTGGCGATGCCAGCGTTGCTGCCGTCAAGCCACCGGAGACTGCCCTCAATGTATGAATATAGCGGTTCTCCCTGTCGCTCTCCGTTGAGCGCGCGGCACAGAAACTCAGCCAAAAACAGCGATATGGACAACTTGGGCGGATTGAACGGAATGTCCACGAACGGCACTCCAATCGTGGCTCCCGACAGTTTTTGCAACTGAAGTTTCGGCCTATAGTCATATTCCACGTCGAGCAGCGACAGCGGTTGGAAGTATTGCTTCTTCAGTTTGCCGCGTCCGCGCCCCGAAATGGGCACCGCAAACGATACCCTTCCGTCTTTTCGGGTGAACATATCCACAATCAGTTTTGTGTCACCGTACTTGAACGAGCGCAAAACAATCGCCTCCGTCTTGGTTTCCATACTCCGTTTTACTTCTAAAATCAGCTCTATCGCCTTGCAAAATTAGCCATAAATCACGGTTTGAACGGCTTGCGAACGTGAAAAACCGATGCGCTTGGCCACTAACGAACAAATAATCAGTAACTTTGCAACACATCTTCAGGATACTGGAACATGTAATTGTTGATAACAATCTCACATAAAAACAATAGCCAATGAAAAGATTTACACTCATTGCACTGGCCACTCTGTTGGCTGGAGCAGGCACTGCCGAAGCGCAGCAGTTAAGGGTTAAGCGCATACACACCGCTCCGGTTTCCGCCGCGGCAGGCATCACGTCCGGCAAGTTTGCGCTCAAGGCGATGGCAAAGGCGCCGAGACGCAGCGAAGGCGAGGTGGAATACTTGCCGAAGACGCAGATTGAATACACCTACGTGAACAGTCGTTGGGTAAAGTCGGGCACATACACCTTTACCTACAACGAACTCGGACTGCCTACAACCATCGACTACGACGACGGCGAGAGCCTGTTGCGCACCGAGCGCACCTACACCGCCGACAACCAACTCGCCACGGAGACCACGAGTGTGTCGGAGGACAATGGCGCAACCTTCACTCCCTCGGAGAAAAAGGAGCAGACCTACGACCCGATTCTGCCGCAGCTCACCCTCACGAAAGACAAGTATATATGGCTGAACGACGCGTGGCAGCCCAACTACGACTCGTTCCACCGCACTGTGGTGCGCAACGCCGACAACAACGTGGCCTCGCTCTCGCTCGCAGTGCCGTATATGGGCAACTTTGAGGAGACGCTCCGCATCACAAACACGTTCAACGCTGCAACGAAAAAGGCGGAGACGTTCCAGCTCGACGAACTCCAGGAGGACGATACTTGGGGCAGAACGCAGCTCCTGAGAAACCTGGAGTGGAAGGAAACCAACGGTCAGCTCGTTGACCAGTATGACCTCTGGATGAACTACGGCAACAAGCTGCAGAGCGGAACCATTGCCGACAGCGACCCTACTACGGGAGAGATAATCGACTTCGGTTTCATCACCATCGACTACTATGGCGACCGCAACAACTATGTGGAGACGATAGACTATACCGACGTGATTAGTAGGTCGGTGACGAGCGTGGAAACCACCGACAACTACGGCAGCTACGACTATATATATAGGTATTATGAGGACACCAATGACGACCACCAGCTCGACAGTACCGAGATGACCGGATACAGTCGCGAAACCGTGACCTACGATGCGCACAGCAACGTGACGCTCGACGAGCAGTATGAACTCGACAGTGATACCGGTGAGGAGGAGCTGATAGCTGCCATACGCTACGACTACACCTACGACGCGGCGCACGGCGACAAGGAAAAGGAACTCAAGATGAGCGAATACGACTACGACAAGAAGCGTTTTACGCCCACAATGAAGATTAGTACCACGGAATATGTCGCCATCGCGTCGGGCATACACAGTGTCAAGACTGACGACAGTGAGACGAGTGCGGTGTACAATCTGCAAGGCGTGAAGTCCAACAACGCTTCTGGCAAGGGCATATACATCGTCAAGAAGAACGGAAAGTTCATAAAAGTGGCGAGATAACACCACCTTTTGAATCCGCATAAAGGCGGCATGGAGGAAACCGAAGTTACAGGTTTCTCCATGCCGCCTTTGTTGGTTAGAACCGCCTAAGAATCGCCTTCGTGTTTATAAGGGTCGAAAATCGTAAGCAAAAGCGGGCTATTCGCTTACAGAAAAGTTCGTAGTTGTGAAAATAAAGTATGACTGTAAGCAAAAGCAATCGCTTTTGTTTCAAAGCGTAAACGGCCCATTTACGATGCGTAAGTGGGCCATTTACGGGTGCTAAATGGGCTAGTTATGATGCACAAGTGGGGCAGTTAGGATGCGTAAGTGGAGCAGTTAGGAGGGTCGCCGCCCTCGGCGATCCCATCGCTCGCAAGAGCGAAAGAG
>CAVKVO010000066.1:0-11169 GCA_963659575.1 Prevotella sp. CAG:1031 | reverse complement strand
TTGCTGCAGTTGGCGAAGCAAGAGTCTTTGAGTTCTATCTGCACGGTGGCGTCCCCGTTTGAGCCGGGGCGCCATTCCGGCATGTCCTCGAAGTGTATCTTCTTGAGCGCCTGGTTGCCGTAGTAGGCTCTCTTGGCCACGTACGACGTGTGGTAGTCGTAGACGCTGCCCGGGTCGACGGTGATGTTGATGGACTCCTTCGTGGCGTCCGCCGGACCAATCACGTGTATGCCGAAGACCTTGTCGGAGCTCTTGTCGAGGAGCGAGTTGTTCGTGAGGTTGTAGCCGTATCTCACGCCGCCGTCGTCGAAGGCCTTGGTCTCTGTCCAGTCGTCCACGACAAAGCGGTCCTTGTATTTGCACCAGATGGTGTCCGCGAGGAACTCGTCGAGCTTCTCGCGTGCGATGTGTATCTTGAAGTCGCTGGCGCAGTCGTCAAACACGTGCTCGCCGAGCAGGCAGAAGTTGTTGGGCCCGAGCGGATAGCGGGCGTTCACCTTGTAGTCCATGTAGATGTACATATCGAGCTCCTTCAGGTTCTTGCAGCCCTGGAAGGCACGGTCGGGCACCGTCATGACGAGTGGCACGTAAGGCTCGGCGCTCGAGCTGGCCACGTCCTGGAACGTGATCTTCTTGAGGCTGGTGTTCCCGCGTGCGGCGTTCTCACTGATGGTTGTGGTGCGGTAGTTGTAGACGGAGCCTATGTCGTTGTAGATCTTCATGACGCCGTCGGGCAGGTCGCCCAGGCTCTTGATGTACATCTTGTATACGACGTAGGCGTTTTTGGTCTTGTTCAGTTTCGCGCTGATCAGCCATTTCCACCACACGTCGGGATAGTCCACGTCATCGCCGAGAAGGTCGAGCTGCTCGTCCTCGAACGTGGTGGTCTTCAGATACTTGGTGTTGCCCAGCGCCAAGTCTGTCTTGAGCTTGTACAGTTCGTAGTAATTGGATATTTTGAACAGAGGCGACAGGTCAAACCCCGTATGGTCGAATGCCTCGGCGAAGGCGGAGCCTATGTTTGCTGTCGCTGCTCCGATGCATCCTTCCTTGACGCCTTCGCCCACTTTTGCCCCGATGGCGGAGCCCAACCCCCCGATGGCGGAGCCGAACAAGTATGAGGCGAACTGCCCCAGACGGTCAAGGCCGGCGTTCTCGAGCAGTGTGGCCACGGCGGTCGCGCCAATGCTGGAAGACGCTGAGATGATGAACGACTTCACGAAGGAGGAGACGGTGATCGAGGTGGCGCCCGCCCACAGCCCGCTCATGAGCGACGTGCCCTGCAGGAACGCGCCATATGCGCCCATGGCGGCAGCCCCGCCGATCTGGCCGACAGCGGCCAGCAGAGCGATTCTCGCCGCTTTCGCCGGGATGTTGATCAGCGAGTACTGCATGCGCGACACCTTGTCGTTGGGCAGGTTGTTGACCAGTGTGGCGGCATAGTCATACTCCACGCCGTCTTCCCAGAACGAGCTGTTGGCCGTGGGTGCGAATTCCCACACGCGGATGCGGTCCTTGTAACGGCCCCAGTCGGGGTCGTCGACGAAATCCTGGTAGCGGTCGGGCGACACACGTATGGTGAACGACGAGTCGCAGCCCTCAAAGACGTCTTTCCCGATGAAAATGTTCTCCGGGCCGAGCGCCTCGTAGTGGTTGTCGCCGTCGGTCACGAAGTAGACCATGTTGAGCACTTTCAGGTTCTTGCAGCCCTTGAACGCCCCGTCGGGAATCATCATGCGCAGCGGATAGTAGCTGTCGCAGGCATAATCGTCGGGCAAGTCCTGGAAGGTGATCTCCTTGATGTCGGTGTTACCCCGGAAGGCCGTCGGGCTGACGCCAAGGGTGCGGTAGTTGTAGAACGCGCCGAAGTCGTTGACGATGGTCATGACGCCTTTCTCGCTGCTGGCCAAGCTGCTGGTGGCGCCGCCCAGGAACTTGTAGTACACCTTGCGCTCGCTCCTGTTCACGAGCATGTCGCTTATCTTGAGACCGCTGCACGTAAGTTGTGTGCTCATGCCTTCAAGATATGTGCGCATGCCGTCGTTGTCGTCGTTGGTCAGTGCCGTGCTCGAGCCGAGGGGATAAATGTCGCTGTATAGCAGTCCCTTGTAGGCTGAACCGTCAGACGACACGTCGAAATAGCCCACTATGCGGTCGGCATATTGCCCCCAGCCGTACACGCTGTCGGCCCGGAATTGTTCCACCATGTCGGGCTGCACGCGGATGTACATGTTGGAATCGTTGGCAAACACGCCAAGCGACATGCGGTCTCCGCTCGTGAGCTTCACCTCACTGGGTCTCAGGCCCGTCCACTTGTCACTGCTGAAGCGGTGGCACATGAGGTCGAACGAATGCAGGTTGGGGCAGTTGGCGAACGCACTGTCGCCCAGCGTGATGCTGATGCCGCTGAAAGGCGAGCTGGTCGCGCAGTCTCTGAAGTCCACGCTCCGCAAGTCGGCGCACCCGTTGAACGCGCTTGCCCAAAAGCTCTTGATGCGGGCTTTGTACGTCGACTCTTTCAGGTAGAGGTTGTTGTATACCTCCAATTTGCCGTCTTGGTCCGGCAGGTAACCCTTGATGTAGCCGCCGATGTTCATGGGGTAGATGTTGTTTTCCTGCACCACAGTGTAATTTGGGTCCACGTTGCGGCAATGGTCCATGAGCATGCCGTATCTGCTGGTGACAGCGTATCTCATCTTCCTTGTGGGCACGATGCGGTCGGCATACTGGCTCCAGTATTCGTCGGTGATGTAGTCGTGGTAATATTCGGCGTCCACATACACCTTCACGTTGGGGCTGCCGTCGAAGATGCCTTTTCCCGTGGGCCTCACCCACTCGGGGCGTATCATCACCTGGTGGTTGACATCTGCGGTGGCGAGGTATCTCATGTAGATGGCCGTCAGGTTGGGGCAGTCGGCAAAGCAGCTGTCGCCCATCGTCATGCCGAGCACCTGGTAGACGCTGGCGGTGCTGGAGCTTGTGTCCTCAAACTTCACGGTCGCCAGCTTGGTGTTGTTGTGGAACGCCTTGCGCCCGATGCGCACCGTGCGGTAGTTGTAGAACGTGCCGATGTCGTTGTAGATGGTCAGGTCGGTGGCCGTGGTGGAGGTCACCTCCACGTGATAGAGCGTGTGTGACCCCACCGTCTCGGTCACATAGTCTGCGCCGTTCTTCAGGCACACATAGTGGGCGTCGCCCTCGTTGAATTCGTCGCCTGCCCGTGCCGTCAGCACACTGGCCATGCTGAGCGCCAGCGCCACAATGAGTCTGCAGGCGGTTGTCATGCTTCCCAATGGGGATGATGGAATATGTTTCATAAATGCCTTGAATTTCCCAATAAAAAGTCTCCCACGCCCTGCCTGCGATGCGGAGGGTGGAGAATCGCCAATATGCGGCAACCCAAGCGTTGCGCGGTGTCGTGTACAGTTGCTTTTTGCCTGATGGCCTTCGTTTTGAACGAAGCCAAGGCGCAGGTGCGTGAGTTTTTGCAAAGTTACTGATATAATGCGAAATGGCAATGCTGTCAGCTGGATTATTTTCCACCTGGGTTAAGGGAGGTCTGTCCGTTGGCTTGCCAGCTTTCTCCCTTGGGATTTACAAGGACTGACCAGTGGGGAAGAGTCCCTATCCTGCCATTTTGTCATGATATTTGGTCAAAAAGTTTGTTCGCGAATTGGGTTGAACTAGCGCGCGAAAACGGCGTTTTTGCCCAGTTTGGGATGTGTTCCCGTCATGTCTTCGTGAGATATGTGCCTAATCATGATGAGATATGTGCCGAATCATCATGCGATTGATGCCGAATCATCGTGAGATATGTGCCGAATCATAACACGATTAGGCACATATCATGATGAAAAGCCTTTACATTTGAAGACAAAAAGCAAACCGTTTTTTATAACCGCCTCATTGATAAGCACTTACGAAAACCGTTCTATTTTCGCGTATTTGCGCCCAAAGATTTTCTCGCCGGAAATAACGCAAATTTCAGCCTATAGATTGTCGTCTTTTTTGTATCTTTCCTTGCAAGTCTGAACGGAAAGCGTTATATTTGCAGACAAATCATCATCAACCCATCATCCGACATGGCGACACGACTTTATCCTTTGGGTATACAGACCTTCGATGACGTCATCGAAGGTGGCTTCACGTATCTGGACAAGACGGAGTATATCTACCGAATGAGCCACACCAGTGGCAAGTATTACTTCCTGAGCCGCCCGCGGCGGTTTGGCAAGTCGTTGTTGTTGTCCACGATGAAGTGCTATTTCGAGGGCAGGCGCGAGCTGTTCAAGGGGCTTGCCGTCGAGCGGCTGGAGAAGGATTGGACGGCGTATCCCGTGCTGCACTTCAGCATGGCCGACGGCAAGCATATGGAGAAGAGCCAGCTGGAACGTTACCTGCTCTACGCCCTGGAGGAGAACGAGAAGCGGTTTGGCATAACGGCTGACAGCCAAGACCCCAATGTCAGGCTGAGAAACCTGATCCTCCAGGTCCATGAGAAGACCGGCCAGAAGGTCGTCGTCTTGATCGACGAGTACGACGCGCCGCTGCTCGACGTGGTGCATGAGGACACGCAGCTGCCCGTGCTGCGCAACGTCATGCGCAACTTCTACAGTCCGCTGAAGGGTTGCGACCCTTACCTTCGCTTCGTGTTCCTCACGGGCATCACGAAGTTCTCGCAGCTCAGCATCTTCAGCGAGCTGAACAACATCAAGAACATCAGCATGCTGCCCGAGTATGAGGGCATCTGCGGCATCACGCAGGACGAGCTCCTCACGCAGCTATCTGCCGACATCGACGCGCTTGCGGCCAGCCGGGGGCTGACGCGCGAGCAGGCCATCGTGAAGCTGCGCGACCACTACGACGGCTACCACTTCACGTGGCCGTCGGCCGACATCTACAACCCCTTCAGCCTCCTCAACTGCTTCGCCGACAAGATGTTCGACATGTACTGGTTCTCCTCGGGCACGCCGACCTACCTCATCGAGATGATGCGCAAGTTTGACGTCATCCCGTCAGACATCGGCGAGGGGCTTGACGCCATCCGCGCGGAGTTTGACGCGCCGACGGAGACGATGGTGTCGCTCACGCCGCTGCTCTACCAGAGCGGCTACCTGACGATCAAGGATTACGACGCCTTCTCGGAGGTGTATCACCTGGGCATCCCCAACAAGGAGATCCGCGTGGGCCTGTTCCAGTCGCTCCTGCCCGGCTATCTCGGGCGGAATGGCGGTCGCGGCGGCACGGCGATCGCCAAGATGGCGTCGCTCATCAACCGCGACGACATGGACGGTGCGCTGCGGCTGATGCGCGACTTCCTGTCGACCGTTCCCTACTGCGACAACACGCGCTACGAGGGCCACTACCAGCAGTTGCTCTACGTGATGTTCTCGCTGCTGACGAGCTACCGCATGCAGGTGGAGGTGCGCACGCACACGGGCCGCGTCGACGCGGTGCTCGAGACCGCCCACCGCATCTACATCATCGAGACCAAGCTCGACGGTTCCGCCCAGTCGGCCCTGCGGCAGATCAATGACAACGCCGACGCCGACGCCTACAGGCACGCCGGCAAGCCCGTGACCAAGGTCGGCATCAACTTCACCGTCAAGGGCGAGGCCAACTTCGCCGAGTGGGTGGTGGAGTGAAAAGTGTGTGGAGTTTTCACTCCACCTCCACGTGGCAGCCGATGGCGTTGAAGATGGTGCTCATGATGAGGCGGTAGCGCTCCTCCAAGCAAACAGGCAGTGCGTTTCTATTTCCGGGGACGAGAGGTCGTGGGAGAGGAGGCGGAAGAAATATGGGAGTTGGTGGTCGGACAAGGACTGCTAAGTTGTGGGTAAGGATAAATCGAAAAATGCTTCCATACTGCAAAAGTATAGAAGCATTGATATGGGTGGAAAGACAAGACGCTTATTTTCATTTTTTCTCTATAGACTTGAAACAATATAGCCCCAACAATTAACAATAAAATTACCCACATATTTCGTTTGCCCGTCTTGCCGATAGCAAAGCATTTGATTTATAATACAATAACGATAGCAAAGGTAGGTATAATATAAGAAACAGTAGATATAATTTTAGAAAAACTGACCACTTGACTTCTTTTTGTTCTCGTAATTCAGCATTCCGTAGAGTTTGGCGGTGTCGGAGTTCTTCCATTCGGCGAAGGTGCCGTTCTTAGCGGTGCGTATGAGGTTGACCGTGTCGATGATGGACGGGACGGGATATTCGCCGGTGCGGAAGATGGAAAATTCGAGGGCGGCGTTTGCGTCCCATTGTGGCGCACCCTTCTCATCCCCCTTCACTCTTGACTCGTCCCTATCCACCGAGTACACGAACCCTGACCCATAGCACACCTCGGCATTGAACATCTGACAAGTGGCGAGCGTCTCGTCACTCTCGATAAGGTCGATGATATTGTACGGCATCTGCTTGTCCGCGTCCCACGGCACATACTGCATTCGGTCGGAGATCCAGACCGCGTGATTATGGTGCTGAAAAGACAGTCAGAGGTGGAAAAAGTCCTTTATTTTTGTGTTTGTACAGGTATACAATCGGTGTGCTACTCCGCTACGCCAGGTTCAGCAGCCATACCAAGGCCATCGCTCTCCGGTGTTTTGTATTTCGGTTTGATACCGGCACTGTGTTTCTTGAAATTCTCTGCTTGTTCGAATATCTCCTTGAAAATCTCATCCTTTGTAAAGGGAGGATATTTCTCCTTGGCAAGCGTGAGGATTATAGATACCTTCATGTCGGCTTTGATGTCGTCGCGCTTGTCCCAGTCGATGAATTGGCTTTTGTCGTCAACTATGTTCTTGATTTCGATAGCCATATTCTTGAATTGCTCTCCCGTAAAGTTTTCGGAGAATTTGTATTTATCCGCTACCGCTTTGAGAATGTCGTAGAACGCTTTCACTTCAATGTTCGGTATACCATCAGGAAGCTGTGAGTCGTTCTTGATAGCGTTGAGCAAGTCGGTAAGCTGGCTGGCAACGTCTGTGATAATTTCATCGGCAAACACCAAATCATCGGTTCTGTCGTTGTATCGTTTCACAATATCATTAAGACGTTTTGTAAAATCTACGCCCTTGACTTTGTTCACTTTCATTACTCCGTCGATGACACGTTTCAGGAGTTGTTCGAGCAGTTTAATCTTTGTGTTCTTCAGCGGCAAACGATTGATGCGCGCCATATAGCTATTGGCAAGCAAGTCTATCTCTTCTGCGTTGTCCATAGCCATATTGTGCAAGAGTTCTACCTCTTCACTGATTAGCGAATTGTTCACCATTTCCAATACTTTGCGGTTCATCTTTGCCGCATCAGGAGCTTCGCCCTTGGTGAGCTTGAAGATGATGCTTTTTACGCCGGCAAAATAGTGTTCCTCGTTCACTTCTTTCGGAGTAACGCTATCGTCGTTGTGACACATCTTGTAAGCTGACGCCATCACCGCTACATGCTTCATAAAGCGACGCTCTTTGTCCTCGGTCATCTGTACAACCTCTGCCCCTTGGTTCAGCGTGTCGAGCTGCTCCAATGGTGTACCGGTCCAAAACTTCGAGTAATCATACGGATACAACATCTTACGCAACACGTCAAGCTCGTCGCGGAACAATTTGAGAGACTGCTCGGTAACTTCTGTGGGAACTTCCGTCTGACCACCATTGGCGTAACGCCGCATGGCAGCATTCATGTTCTTCTTTATGCCCAAATAGTCCACTATCAGACCTTTCTCTTTGCCGGGATAATTGCGGTTTACGCGGCTTACTGTCTGCACCAAGTTGTGCATTTGTAGTGGTTTGTAGCAATACATCGTGTCGAGGCAAGGCACGTCGAAGCCCGTAATCCACATGTCTACCACAATGGCAATCTTGAAGTTCGACTTAGGTTCTTTAAACTGCAAGTCCAACTTCTTTCTTTCGTCGTCGGGCCCAAGCAGATTGTACAACTCTTCGGGGTCTTCGTTCTGACGGATGAAAACCATCTTCACTCTTTCGATAGGTTTAATCCGCTCCGCCTCTTGCGGTGTGAGCATCTCGCCGTCGGCACATGCACGCACCTCGCCCCATTCGGGACGCATTTTCATGATTTCCCTATAAATAGCGTATCCTATTTCGCGCGAAGCACACACTATCATGGCTTTACCTTCCACGGTAGAGCCTTCTTCCACGCGGCGTTCGTAATGAAGCACGAAGTCAGTGGCAAGCCGGCGTATAAGGTCGGGGTTGTTGAGCACCTGCACCATTTCTGTCATGGCCTTTTTCGATGCATCTATCTGGTATTCGTTGCTACCCTCTTCGGCACAACGGTTGTAGTATGCCTCAATTTCCTTGACCTTTTCTGAGTCTACTATCACTTTCGAGGCACGCCCCTCGTAAACTATCTTTCTTGTGATGCCGTCGGCTACCGCATCAATCATCGTGTATTCGTCCACGATGTCGCCGAACACTTGCAGTGTGGCGTCGATAGGCGTGCCCGTAAAGCCTACGTATGTTGCGTTAGGCAGAGAGTCGTGCAGATACTTGGCGAAGCCATATGTGCGCTTCACTCCTCTGTCGGTGATTTCCACCTTTTCCTCAACGCCGGTTTGAGAGCGGTGGGCTTCGTCGCTTATGCAGATGATGTTAGCACGCTTCGAGAGCAAGTCGATGTCTTTCGAGAATTTCTGTATGGTGGTCAGGAACACGCCGCCACTGGTGCGCCCTTGCAGCAGTTGCTTGAGGTGGTCGCGGCTTTCAACCTGCATCACCATGTCGTCGCCGATGAAACGCTTGGCGTTGAGCACCTGCCGCGACAGCTGGTCGTCGAGGTCTGTGCGGTCTGTGATGAGCAAGATGGTGGGAGAGCACAATGCTTTGCTACGCATGAGCAGACGGCAAAGGAAAAGCATGGTGAACGACTTTCCGCAACCGGTAGCACCGAAATATGTGCCACCCTTGCCGTCGCCATCGGCATTGAGATGCGAGTGTTTCAGTATGTTATCGTACAGCGCACGTGCGGCATAATATTGCGGATAACGGCACACCACCTTCGTCTCACTTTTCGTGGTGTCGGGCAAATAGATGAAATTGTGTAAAACGTCAATCAACCTATCCTTATCAAAGAGTCCCGCTACCATTGTCTTCAATGAAGGTATGCCGTTGATGGGGCGGTCTTTGGCCTGCACCTTTCGCCACGACGTGAAGAAGTCGTAACCGGCGAAGAACGAGCCGTACTTGTTGTTCACTCCGTCGGAAATGACCACAAAGGCGTTATATCGGAACAGTTGCGGGATGTCGCGGCGGTAGCGAATGGTGAGCTGCTTGTAAGCGTCCTCTATCGTGGTGTTCTCCTTGATAGCGTTCTTGAACTCAAGTACCACCAAAGGCAGACCGTTTACATAGACAATGGCATCGGGGATGCGCAATTTCTCAATGCCCTGCACCTCCAGCTGGTTGACGATGCAGAAGCGGTTGAAACGCTTGCACTTGTTGTCGTAACTGACGGGATAGATATACAGGTTGGGCTTTGCAGGGTCCTCGCGCTTCAATGAAAAACCGTTCATGAGCAACTGCATGAAGCCACAGTTCTCGTCGTAGAGCGAACCGCCCTCCGACTGTTCTATGCGCCTTATGGCATTGTCCACCTCTGCGGAGGTGATGCCGTCGCCCGCATACCGTTCTTGCAGATAGTCGCGCAGCTCGTCCCTTAGCAGCACGTCGCCGTTGTCCTTGCGTGCTACGCTGTCGCCGGGGCGGTAGCCGTAACCCTGTTCTTCAAACAACTGTATGATGGATGCCTCCAATTGGGCTTCATTGAAATATGCCATAGTCTTAATATCTTATGTCCGAATTGTGGACGCACTGCGTCCATTTTTCCAAGCGGCAAGTGTCGTCGTAGAGCACCGTGCTTTGCTGTATGTCTAATTCTTTCGATGCCATAGTGTCTGTCTATTGTGAGAGTTTTGAGGATAAGAGGGTGAGGAGGCGGCGGAGGTGGAGGTTTTCGTTCTGCAAGATTTTTTGATAGTTGCATAAAGGAGCTAACTGCTTCTCAAAATTCAAAATCAGGTCAGCTTTCGGCACAACTGCCGTTTGCTTCTTTAGCTCAGTTTGAGTTAAAAGGGCTTGAACTCCTCCTTTCGCTATTTCGTTATAGTTTACTGATTTTAGAAGATGATAAGAATACTCATAAAAAGATGTTTCTGCAACAAGAACGTTGTCGGCGGCCCACAAATATTCGTGATATTTGTTTACCACTCCAAGAGTTCCAACCCGTCCTGTTGTTAGAATTTTATCCGTCTTATTGTATTCTGCTGAAAATCCTATTATGCCAGAAGCTCCAATTACTGGATAGGGATGCTTTTCATCTTGTATATCCATTTTGTCGCTACAGGATTTGCCACTTGATATTGTCATTATTTCGTCCAAAGTTCCCATTCTCCACCCCTCCGGCAGATATTCCTCGTCAATACCCTCCACGAAGGTATGGTGGTAGATGGTTTGTGCCGTCTCTTCGAGATTCTGAATCAGAGCTTCGTTGTTGACGATGCGCCGCTCCACAGTCTGATACTCGTTGACGATGCGCCGCTGCTCGGCAATGGGTGGGACGGGAAGCATCACGTTGCACATGTCTTCCCACGAGAATATTTCGCGTACGCTTCCATGAGACATATACCGGGCATAGCGGTCGAACTCCGGACGCTTCGCCCACATCATCAGATATTCGGGGAGCAACTCGTTTTCATCCTTTATGCGGAAGGATGTGTAGGCTTGGGAGATGATACATGGTTGTTTCCCTTCATATAGTGCTATTGTTATCTTTTCTCCATTGCGCGATGTTACCGGTCCATACGCAAATTGGCGGTATTGAACAATTTTGTACGTAGAAAAGTCTGTTCCTATTGTATTGGCTATTGATGGTTTGAAAACCTTTTCAATGCTAACGCCCATAAGATTTGTGACGGACAAATCCCTATTCCGTTCATCGACCAGTTCAATAAACTCGCCTAATCTCTGATAATCGTATTTTTTCATTTCAAACCGAATCCTAATGCAGCGAATAATTTCTTCAATTCTTCGCGTCCCAGTTCTTCTTCCGCAAGAATCGTGTTCATTTCGCCTTGCAGTGTCATTAACCCTTAATTCCGCAGCTAAAAAACATTGATTTTTTATAACAGTCTGAACAACAAAT